>JAOAAM010000364.1 GCA_026418875.1 Gemmataceae bacterium
GGAGTCACTCACCGCCGCCAATCTCGCTGCCGACACCTACCCGCGGTTCAGCCCGGACGGCAAGAAGCTCGCGTATCGGCGGCAGCAGCGACCCGGCTATGAGGCTGACAAGTGGGAAATCATGGTGGTCGACGTTCAACCGGATGGCTCATTCGCGGGTGCGCCTCGAAGTGTCACCACATCTTGGGACCGATCCGTCGAGGATTTTGTCTGGGCTTCCGACAATCGAACGATCTTCCTTACGGCCGAAGATCATGCTCTGAACCCCATCTGGGAATTGGATAGCGAGACGGGTACCTTGCATCCGTTCCTGAAGGGCGGGTCGCTCAGTTCGCTGTCGATTTCAGCCGCCGGGCGAAGTTTGGCCTTCCTGCACGCCGCGATGCAGCAGCCGCCACGCCCTGGCGTGATTTCCACGAAGCGCGAGGAGCATAACACGACGCTGAAGTTTTTTGATCCCAACGCGGAGCACTTGCAACAATTGGTGCGTCCCAAGCCGGAGAGTGTCGAGGTTCCGGTCGAGGGCGACGTGAACATGCAGATGTGGATTCTGAAACCGCCCGGTTTCGACGAGTCGAAGAAGTGGCCCGTGGCATACCTGGTTCATGGGGGGCCTCAAGGTGCTTGGCAAGACGGCTGGAGTTTTCGCTGGAATGCGGCGCTTTGGGCTGCTCAAGGTTACGTCGTCGTCCTGCCCAACCCACGCGGATCAACCGGATTCGGCCAGAAGTTTTGCGACGAAATCAGCGGCGATTGGGGCGGGAAATGCTACCGCGACCTGGTTGCGGGAATCGAGTACGTGAAGAAACTCCCCTATGTGGACCCGGAACGGCTCGGCTCGGCCGGGGCGAGCTTCGGCGGCTACATGCAAAACTGGTTCGCGGTCAATGACATCGCCCGGAATTTCAAGTGCCTCATCACGCATTGCAGCGTGTGGAATTTCGAGAGCATGTGGGGCACCACCGACGAATTGTGGTTCGACGAATACGAGCACGGCGGGCTGCCCTGGGAAAAGCCGGGGCACTACCGTGAGTTTTCTCCGCACGTTTACGCCGGGAATTTGAGTAAATATCGCACCCCGATGCTCGTGATCCACAACGACTTGGACTTTCGCTGCCCGATCGGTCAGGGGCATGAACTCTTCTCGGCCTTGCAGCGTCAGGGCATCAAATCCCGGTTCGTCAACTTCCCGGACGAGGGACATTGGGTTCTGAAGCCGGCGAACAGTCGCTACTGGCACGAGGAGGTCTTCGCCTGGCTGAAAGAGCATGTTCCGCCGGGCGGAAAGTGAAACCCCAGGGCCACGCTCAGCACCCTTCTCGTCGATCCGCTCGTCGATGAACGGGGGCGGCCCGAGGAAGATCGGAGATCGAATGCTGTCGGTTTTTGCCGTCGAGGAAGGCCCGCACTGGGTTTTCACCTCCCTTAGTCTCTTGGCGATTCCGGCGTTGATCGCGCTGAACGGTTTCTTCGTCGCCGCGGAGTTCTCCCTCGTCGCTGTCCGCAAGACCCGCATCGAAGAGTTGATTCAACAGGGAGCGCGGGGGGCGGAGTCGGTGATGGCCGCCATCTCCCATTTGGATCGAACCATTGCGGCCACCCAACTGGGGATCACCTTGGCCAGCATCGCCCTGGGCATGGCGTGCGAGCCGGCCTTGGTCCGAGTGATTGAGCCGATTTTCGAAGAGCTACCCGGCTCTCTTCGCTTCCTCGCCAAACACTCCGTCGCCAGCTTTATCGCCTTCGGGTTAATCACGTTCTTGCACGTGGTCTTCGGCGAATTGATTCCGAAGTCCGTCGCGTTGCAAGAGTCGGAACAGACCTCCCTCTGGGTGGCCCGCCCCCTCAATGTCTTCGCCAAGCTCACCCGGCCCTTGGTAGGCTTGATGAACGGCACGGGAAACATGCTGCTGCGCTGGGCGGGCTTCGAGGTGGCTTCGGGGGAGGAGTCGGTACATTCCGTCGAGGAACTTCTGCTGCTGATCGAGGATGTGGAGGAAGCTGGGTTTCTCGAGCCGGAGGAGGCCGACATCGTCGAGAATGTGTTTCGGCTGCGGAACAAAAAAGTTTCCGACTGCATGGTGCCGCGAGAGAAAATGGCGTGCTTGGAATTGCATAGCTCGCCGGAGTCGGTTCTCGAAGCGGTCCGCCGCGGCGCACACACTCGCATGCCGGTTTACGATGGCGACATGGACAACATCGTCGGCATCGTGAACACGAAGGACCTGTTCTACCTGTACAGCCTTCGAGGCGTGGCGGTCCTCGAGGATGCCATCTATCCGCCGATCTTTCTCGCGCCGGACGAGTCGATCTCCACCGCCTTGCAATTGTTTCGCAAATCACGGAAGATGATGGCCCTGGTGCGCGATGACTCCGGCAAAATCCTCGGTTTAATCACGCTGGAAGACATCTTGGAGGAAATCGTCGGCGACATCGAGGACGAGCATGACCGTCCGATGCGGAAAGGGCGTTCGCGCTGGCGGCGATTGCGGAAGACTTGACGGGCCGGCACGACGAGATCGCCCGTCATGGGTCGGCGGATCGACCATCATTGAAGCAAGCCTGGATTACCGCCGGATCACGCGACGGCACATTTCCACTGCGACCAGCCCCAAAAGCAGATTTGCCGACCAAGTGGCCGGGAGCACCGGCAGTTTGTTGTCCTTCGCCAGGTTCGTCCCACACATCATCAAAGGATAATACGTTGCCACGACCGGTAGAAAGCCGATGACGAAAGAACTCAGGAAATCGGCTCGGTTGGTTCGGATGCCCAAGGGAGCTCCGAGCATGGCGAAACAGAGGCAGCCGAAAGCCAAGGCCGGTCTGAGGAACACCTCGACCTGGTAGGAACGAAGCTCGCGCAAAGCGTATTTACATGCGAATTGGCGATGGGCCCGCAACTCCCGATCATGATCGGTGACCACGGGTCGTGCTTGTTCGCGGTTCCACTCGTCGAGCTTTTCCTGGTATCGCCGCTCGAGAAAGCGAATCCGCTCCAGCAAGTTCGGCCAAGTCACTTCACAAGCGCGGGGGTTGTCTTTATCCCCGAAGATTTCGGAGGGAAGTCGTTCGCGGAATTCCTGGTTGCCGAACGTGAGATGGGCCTCGGTAGCGCCCTTATTCCCCTCATTCCGCAAGACGCAGTGAGCCATCGCCACGACGATTTCGTAGATGGGCCGCCCCGTGTTGGAGTCGATTCCGGTTTCGACACGCAACGTGGCCCACCGCGCCCGCGCGACGACCTCGTACAGTGGAGCCGTCGCTGAACGTTTCTTGAACACCACGTCGATCAGCCGATCCCCTCGAACGTCGCGAACGAAAATGACGTAGGGCAGCTTCGCATGGCGGATGCAACCATTGCGCCGTAGCAACGTGTAGAGCACTTCGTTGGTGTCTTGCAGCAAATGCTCGCGGACAAGGCGGAATGACCGGGGAATGAAATCGTAGTAGAGAGCCAACGTCGCCGAGGTGGTCAGCAACCCGAAGATCAGAGTGGGCCACAAAATGAGCCTCAGATGCACTCCCGCAGCACGCAGGGCGGTGATTTCTTGATCTTTCGCCAAACGGCCATAGACGTTGCAAGCCGCGAAAAGCGTCGCCGTGGGCATCGTGTAGGGCAACATGCCGGGAATCATGAGGGGGATGACGGTCACGATTTGAGCCGGCGCTAATCCTCGCTGCGAAGCCTCGGCGACCAAGCCCCCGAGAACGAATAGTCCAGTCAGCCCCACCAAGGTGATGGCAAAAACTTTGAGTAAATCCCACAAAATCAAACGCGGCAGGATCATGGGCGTCCCATTCCTGGAGCGGCTGAACGCATACGCTCCAATAGCCGACGAACCGGTTCCACAAGGATCGGCACGGCCTCGGAGCGCAGGTCGATTCGTCCTCCCAGCGTGCCAGTCATCTCGATCTTGTACAAGTTTCGGCTGATGGCTTGTGGGATCTCGCGCACGCCCGGTGGCAGCATCTGCACGAGCTTCAACCAGACCGGGTAAACGTCCAGATGCAGGTCCGAGCCATCGAGTTTCATGCGGCCATTGCCCGTCAGACTGATAAGATTGCCGACCAAGTCGAATTGCTCCAGTTCCACATGCATGCCGGTAATCTGAAACTGAAGCTGGGCTTCATCGAAGAACGTGCCATCCGGCGCTTGCAACTTGATGAACTTCAGCAAATCGACCAAGGGAGGCAGATTGTAGATCCGTCCCTTCGGTACTCGGATGTAGCCCCCCCCGCGGAGCGACTTCACGTCCAATTCCGTCCCGGCGAGGAACAAGTGAAACTCGGCCCGCCCTGCCAACTCAGCCTCAGGTCCCAAGCGATTGTGTCGGGAAACATCTTCCAGGCGCAACCCCCAGCCGGTCAGGCGGACATCGTAACGGAAAATCGGATCGATGACGACAGCGGCTTCTCCTGCTAGCGCCCCGCCGAAGCACTTCGCCTTCAGATGGCGGACTTGCAACACGCCGGGTCGTTTCCCAGGGTCCAGCACGATCTGCGTGTGAAAGTCCTGAAGCGGTTGCCCGTGATAGTAGACCTGATCAAGCAATACGTTACCGTCCATCGCTCCCAAGCGGCCGTGCCGATACTCGCCGCGGAGCGTGATCTGACCGTGGGCATTTTCGCAACGCAATCCGAGGCGACAGGATGCCCCCGAGAGCCGAATCGTCAAATCGCGCCAGTACATCCACGGCGAGGGTTCGACGGCCGAGAGCGCCGCCCCGCTCAGGCGAATCGAACCGGGGCCCCGCGTGCCGGCAACCGCCGCCGGGCGATGGGGTGCGTCCGCCGTGGTATCCACGATGAACGTCCCAATCGAAAGCGTCATAGGCCCCGCAGGCCCCAAGGCCAGGCAGGCCGAGCGCAAGGGTCCCGGCAGTGCTCGGAGCAGTTCATCGTCAACGATCAAGGGTGCGACTTGGATCCGGCTCAGGCGTGCCCAAATGCCGCCGTTCGATTTGATCTTGAAGATGCTCGGCTCTTCCCGGCAACCAATGCGGATTCGTGAAGTCCGATGTTGGCCGTGGAACTCCCTCAGCATCACCGTGTCTTGAGCGTAGTGAAACGCACCCTGCACTTGGTTCAGCTCATAGGGCAAGAACAGCGGCGTCACACTGTCGACCGTGAAGTGGTGGCATTGAATTTCCCAGGACGGTGCCTTGGGCCGACTTCCCACCGCCGCTGCGCTTTGATGGTAGAAAAGGTCGGCGACGATCCCGACGTGCCCCGCTGGCTGCATCTCGCGCACCAAGTCGGACAGACCGATTTTGGCGAAGGCGTGCACCAGGTCAGAGTCCACCGGCAAGGCCGCCGCACGCAGCCGAACGGAGAAGATGTCGCCGATGGGACGGATGCGGTAAGTTCCATGCAAGGCCACCTCGCCGCCCCGATGCAGGCCGTGGATCTGCTCGAAATGGATCGAGTTTTCCGAACCCAAGCGAATCCGGACCGAGCCGGAAACACTCTCAAGCGGATAGGGGAAACTCTCGTGGCAAACCGAGAGATTGGTGAAGTCCACTTGAATATCGAAGCTGGTGTGCTGGTCGCCCGGCTCATAACGCACTTGTGCCACGAAGTCGCCGGTGCCGATGGGGTGGAATTGCTCGAGGATGCCGGCGTGCCGGCCCATGGCTCGACGGAGGTTGTCATCAAACCTTTGGCCACGACCGTGGATGCGAAGGTCGAGTCGGCTGTGAGGTGCCGAACCGGCCGAGATGCCCTCGATCATGATCGGTTTCCCGGCTGACAAACCCGTCAAACTGACACGAAGTTCATCCACGCCGTCGCTGGTCGTCACTTGCTCCAATTTGCCGCGGATACCCTCCAATCGGTAAGGAAAATCGACGAACTCCGCCGCAATCCCCTCAGGATGGACGATGATGCGCCGACTCCACCATCGATCTTTCCGCTCTAGTTTGAACGTCAACCCAACCGGGCCGTTCGGGTTGAAATCGCGGTGGATTTGGCGGAGGTTCTCCGGCAACCGCTCGAACAATTCGCCGGAGAGCGTTAATCGGTCGATACTCAAATGACAATTCAACAAATGTTCCTCGGGATCCTCCGACCAGGGCCCATCGGTGGGCAACGCAGCTTCGAGTTGGAAAGTGAAACGCGTGGGACCGGACTGAGCACGGCCCGAGTCGATCCATAGCCGGCCATCTCGATAACGGGCGGAGAACTCGACTTGACTAAGGGACTTTAGAGGCAAACGGGGATGAACGACATGTCCACGCTGGAAGCGAAAGCGAACGTCCGTTTGCCAGACCGGTTTGTTGCCTGGGGCATAGCGAAATGACATCTGGGCCGCGCCCTGCCCCTCCACCCCGAGCAAGTGTTGGCGGACTGGTTCGAGATGCTGTGCAAGCTGTTCGACGGTGGCCCGAGTTAAGGTGTATTGCGGGAGATCGACGTCGATTTGGGCGGCCGGAGTCGTTCGCTCGTAGATGCCAGACCAGCGAACCGTCCCAAGGATCGAGTTCCCTGAACCTTGAATGCTCACACGAGTGACCGGATCGTTCACAAGCGTCAACTGAACGTGATCAAACTCCAGTACGGGGCGAGAAGCCCCACCACGTCGATCCTCGAAAACGATTCGGCCATGCCTCACGACGAGGATCGGCGCGGGTTGAGTCGAGGATGTGGCTTTGGGCCAATCGGGAAGATTCCAATGGCCATCGGCATCGCGCCGCAATCGGAGGACAGGTTGCGTCAGTTCGATTTTGCGGATGAGCAAGCGGCCGGCGGTCAGTTGCTCTTTGTCGTGGAAGACCGTTGCCGTCGGCACAATGAGGAACGGATGGGCCGGATCGTCACGACGAAACAGCTTCACGTCGCGGAGCCACAGGCCGCCCAAGGGCCGTAACCACGCAGAGCCGATCTGCACTTCGACTTGCGGAAAGTCTTGGCGGATTTGCTCAATGACACGCGCTTGGATCGCATGGGAGTTGGTTTGAAGATAGATCAGCCACGCCAACATGCCGACGGCGGCGGCGATCGGGCAGACTAGCGATCGAAACAGCCACACCCGCCAGCCCATGCGCTACCCTACGCGACGACAGGTCAATTCTTGGACCCGACGCTTATAGGTAGGATTGCCGGTTTGGTCAACGCAGATGAGATTGTACCGATGCCGGTTCCGAAGTTCTGCCAACACATTCAGCTTGCGAAGTCCGGGCACTCAGCCCAAACTTCCCCGTCGAGCAAGGGCAAGCTCACCTTCCGTCGATTCACCACTTGTTGCTTAAAGAAAAAGGGGATGCCTTGACGCACGCATTGATCCCGCAGGGAGCGGACCCATGTCACATCCATCGGTCGCGGCCGACGGCCTGACTCCCCGCCGACAATGACCCAATGAATCCCCCGAAGGTCCACCTCCCCCAAATCTTCCAACAGCGGCTCGACGGACAAGAATCGGTGCTTGACGGGGGTCTGCCGCAGGTGCTCGATGCGCGGCAAGCCGTGCCGACGGTTCTCGACACTGACGCCCCACCAGGTGTGCGGCAACTCCGCCGCCCAACGAAATCGTTCGCTCAGCAAATCTCGCATGCGCTCCGACCGTTTCGTCAGGGTCTGGAACACGTGCCAGTGTGCCCGTCGCATGACGTCGAGTACTCGATCGATGTAGTCGCAAGGGACGTCTTCGTGGAATAAGTCGCTCATGGAATTGACGAAGATCCGCCGCGGCCGTCGCCACCGCAATGGATCCTCGAGCTTCTCAGGGATCAGGCGAAGGTCGAACCCCTGTTCAAAAGGATGCCCAGGCACCCCGCGAAACCGCTCGGCAAAGGTCTCAGCGTAACAGTGAGCGCAACCCGGCGAGATCTTGGTACAACCTCGAATCGGGTTCCATGTCGCGTCGGTCCACTCGATCGCCGAATGATCGCTCATGGCCTCTTTTGACTCGCCGATGAACTGTTCGATGGAGTGGTCGCCGGGTCGGTCGTGTTGCCGGGTGACGTTTGCCGGTTCATCATGGGGCGTGGCAGTCCGTCCGATGCGACCGCCATCCCGATCCGCCGCTCCAGGAAGGTTTGCCACTCTGCGGCCGTGGCGGTTGACGAGGGCAACCACTTCCAGACTCGCAACTCTTGGGTCGACCATGCGAGGATCTCGTCCTTGGTTTCGTTCCACATCGCGTCGAGCACATTCGAGAATTCCAAGGTCGGCCCCAGCATCACCCCGGTTTCCCCGTCGATCAGGCGGACACCATCTTGCCAAACCGTCAAGACGATATTCCCCTGTTCAGGCCAGCGGAT
>JAOAAM010000703.1 GCA_026418875.1 Gemmataceae bacterium
GTCCCTTGGCGATCAGCAAAGCGACCGAATGACGGCACCTTTTGACCCGAGCTTGCCGTTGGAACAGGCGCGAACGATACCGGCCCGCTGGTACACGGACCCGGAGATGTACCGAGCGGAGCGAGAGCGCGTGTTTGCCGCCTCGTGGTGCATCGTTGGTCGGTCGGAACAGGTGGCGAGTCCGCGGCAGTACATCACGGCAAACCTGGCTGGCTTCCCCCTGCTCGTCGTCCGGGACGAAGACGGAGTGCTTCGCGGCTTTTTCAATGTCTGCCGTCATCGGGCGGCGCCAATCCTCAGCGACGAGGCGGGAACGGTGAGTCGGTTGCGCTGTCGCTATCACGGCTGGACCTACGACCTCACGGGCCGACTGCGCGGTACGCCGGAATTCGACGGAGTCGCGGATTTTCAGCGTGAGCAAAACGGGTTGATCCCCGTGGAAACTGCCACCTGGGGGCCTCTGTTAGCGGTTCGGATTCGCGGCCGTGGGGAGACGTTGGCGGAGCATCTCTCGCCGATGCCCGAACGAGTTGCCGCAGGTCTCGCCGACTTGCAGTTCTCGCACCGGCAGAGTTATGACTTGGAGTGCAACTGGAAGGTGTACGTCGATAACTACCTGGATGGCGGCTACCACGTCAACACGGTTCACCCAGAACTGGCAGGAATGCTCGACTACTCCCAGTACCGAACGGAGACGTTTGAAAAAACCAGCGTGCAAACCAGCCCTTTGACCACGGACACCTCGGCCGTGCGGCAGGGAGTGGCCCAGTACTGGTACGTCTTCCCGAACTTCATGCTCAACCTTTACGACGGCGTGATGGATACGAACCTGGTCTTGCCGCTCGGCGCGGATCGCTGCCGGGTGGTCTTCGACTTCTACTTCGCTCGCGCCGGACTGCCGGCCGATCCCGATTTCCAGCGACGGAGCATCGAGACGGCGCATCGAATCCAACAAGAGGACGTGGCCATTTGCGAAGAGGTGCAGCGCGGGCTGGCCAGCGGTGCTTTCGATACGGGGCGATTCTCCGTCAAGCGGGAGGCCGCAGGTTATCACTTCCATCGCCTCTTGGCCGCGGCTCTGACTTGCAACATCGACTAGTTTGTGCCACCAGGCGGGAGTCAAAATCCATGGCAAATAGCCCCTATGTGCTGAATGTCGACGAATCCAACTTCCAGCGCGAGGTCATCGAACGATCACGTGACGTGCCCGTGGTGGTGGACTTCTGGGCGGCTTGGTGCGGTCCATGCCGAGCGCTGGCACCCATGCTGGAGCGGCTGATCGACGAACGCCAAGGCCAGGTCATCCTCGCTAAGGTCAACGTGGACGAGAACCCTTACCTCGCCCAGGCATTCCGGGTCGAGGGAATCCCCGCGGTCAAGGCGATCCGCGATGGGAAGATCGTCGCCCAATTCGAGGGGTTGATCCCCGAGCCGCATTTGGCGGAATTTCTCGATCGACTGCTCCCCTCGCCGGCTCAGGCCGAGGCAACGCAAGCCGCCGCCTTGGAGGCATCGAACCCGACCGAAGCGGCGCGGCTGTACGCGCGGGCTTTGAGCAAGGACCCGAATTACCCGCCCGCGATTCTTGGGATGGCCCGGATCCGCTTGAACACCGGCGAGATCGACGAGGCGGAATACCTGGCGAACAAGGTGCCGCCCGGCGGTGAGCATGGAGCCGAGGCCGACCGCATCCGCGCCATCGTCGCCCTGAAAAAGCTGGGCGGCGATCTCGCGGAGAGGCAGCGGCAAGCCGAGGCCGATCCGGAAAATCCACAGCGGTTATTCGAATGGGGCCAAGCACTCGCCGCCGCAGGGGATTACCCCAAGGCCCTCGAAGTGCTCTACGCCGCAGCCGAACGCGACCGAGAAATGGCGCGAGGCCCAGTCAAGGAGCTGATGGTACAAATCTTCCACGTCATCGGTCAGCGTTCGGACTTGGCAGAGGAATATCGCGACAAGCTGCGACGGGTGATGTACTGACCTTCGATGATAATCAATGAAATCACACCCACGCCAAAGGCATCGCCTCGGCGTTCAAGGCAGCCGCTTCAACTCGACTCGAATCACTGGCGAACGCGAGCGGTTGACCTGACGGATGAATAACGTGACGTGCCCGTCCGTCCTGTCGAAGCGAGCGCGAAGGAACGAGTTCACCCCCGAGCGGCGGTCGGCCGTCATGAATTCTTCGATCGCATCGAACAGCCCGTCGATGTCATAGGCGGCTCGCTGTCGTCG
>JAOAAM010000726.1 GCA_026418875.1 Gemmataceae bacterium
TGGCCGTAGAGCGCAAATGTCAATGCATCGAAAATCGCGGACTTGCCGCTCCCATTGGCACCCGAGAGCATCCACAAATTGGCCTCGGTAAAGTCCAGTTCCTGCTCGTCGCGGTAGCTGAGAAATCCTCGTAAGCGAATCCGCCGGGGGATCATGGTGTGGGTCGTCCTTGTTCCAAGTCGGCGATCAGTCGCTCGGCCCGCGCCAGGATCGCCTCCTTTTCGGCCGGGGTGTGCTGGCTCAACTCGCGATCCAGATATTCCAACACCGTCTCGCGGAAACTTTTTGCGACCGCCGCCTCGGCATTCAACGACGGGCCGAGTTGAGCCACATCCACCCATTCACGCGAGTACCAACGGGGGAAGATTTCCTCAAGCCTCCGAAGGACTTCTTCCAATGAATCGCGGCCTGACCGATAACGAATCGAGAGCTTCACCAAGTCACGTCGCGCGTCGGGGAATCGTCGCCGCAAACTGGCGAGATCCTCCGCCGGATCGGTGATTAATACCTCATAGATGGGTGTCGCATCCAGCATTTCCTGCCGCGGGACCGAGACCAGGCCGCGATCGGTCACATCGAGAATCAGCACCGATTTGGCGTCAGCCTGTTCGCCTAAATCGAGCCGATCAATGCTCCCGCTGTAACGGATGTGCTCGGCGACACCCCCGGGTTTGTGGATGTGGCCGAGCGCGGCATACGCCAAGCCCGGGGGGACTTCATTCGCAGAAATCGACACATCGTCCCCCGGATTCATCCGGAAGAGTTGATACTCGTAGTCGGCGCGAACGGTGATATGTGCCACGAGGATGGTCGGCCCGGTATTGACGTCTCGCGCCTCGGCGAACAATTCAGCTAAACGCCGGGAGAACGATTCGCTGAGCATTTGGTTCTTTTCGACAAAAGTCTCGAACCGATTCGCCGTGTTCAGATATTGGGCAGGCGTCGGGTAAGGCATTAGTACGAAGGCAACATCAAAGGTACCCGACGGATCGGGGAGGCGCAGCCAGGTCGGTTCGGTGGCCAAATGCAATCGTCCCGTCGCGGCTCGCTGGCGTGCCGCACTCTGGGCGGGGGCAGCAAGGGACATAGCGTGCCACAGCGTCTGGCAGAAACTTTCGTTGTCGTGATTCCCCGTGATGGCCAAAATCGTCCCGCCGCGGGCCAAAAACGAGGCGAAAGTTTGCTGCAAGTGCCCGATGGCATCCCGCAGACCGTCCGGCCGGGCTAACTCGCTGAACAAGTCTCCCGCCACGAGGAGGACGTCTGCCTGCTCTTTCTCGCAAATATCGGCGACCTGCTCGACCCTCTGCCGCAGATCGAAGGTTCGGTCGATCCTCCCGAGTCGGTCGCCCAAGTGCCAATCTGCCGTATGCACAATTCGCATGCCCTCTATTGTGCAACAGATAAAAGGCTCTCGGCCACGTCAGCCGGTCCAATGTGGCGGGGAACGAGCATGTTCGTCTCGCCCGCGCGATTGGGTCGACGCCGAAGCGGTCGCGTGTCGCCGCTGGGTGAAGCGACGCGATCATTCGCGGTTGATCTAACGGGTGTGGCGGGAAAAGGGGTGTCCGGAGCCGCAACGACTCGGCTTCGTATAAATTCCCCATCATCCAGCCGGGGCAAAGTGCCATGATTCGTGTCGGAGCAGTCAACTACCTGAACACCAAGCCGCTGATCGAGGACTTAGCGTCGATCTGCCCGGAGATTGAACTGACCCTCGAAGTGCCGAGTGTTCTTGCCGATCGGCTGGCGGGAGGACTGCTCGACGTCGCCTTGATTCCGGTCATCGAGTATTTCCGCTCGGGCAACTACCAGATCATCCCCAACATCGCGATCGCCTCGCATGGACCTGTGTTGAGCGTGACCCTGTTCAGCCGTCGCCCGTGGGGTGAGATCCGTCGGCTAGCGCTCGATGCGGGATCGCGGAGCAGCGCCGCTTTGACGCAGATCTTGTCGCGGATTCGCTACGGGGTCTCACCGGAAGTTTTGACGTTGCCATTGGATCGTCCTGCGGAGGAGGTTGATGCTGATGCCGTCCTGCTGATCGGCGATCGAGCCATGCGGGCATGTTTGCCGGGCTTCGACTTCGCGTATGACCTTGGCCAAGAGTGGTCGGAGTGGACGGGGCTGCCGTTCGTTTACGCTGTCTGGGCCGTTCGCCGGGGCGTCGATTTGGGAGACGCCCTGCCGGCGTTCTTCGAGGCCAAACGCCGCGGCCTCCGACGTGTGGGCACGATCGCTCACCGGGAAGCACCTCGGCTCGGTTTGGACGCTGGGTTTTGTCGAAGGTACTTGGCCCACATCATTCATTTTGGTTTGGGACCGAGGGAGCGAGCGGGAATGATGCGTTACTACCAACTCGCTTGCGACATCGGCTTGGCAAGACGAGGATTTCGCTTTGAGTACTACCATCAACCGGCTCTTGCAAAAAGCAGTTGACGGAAAGCGGCTGACCCCGGAGGAGGGGCTCGCCCTGTTCGAGTGTCGCGATCTGACCGCCTTGGGCCGGGCGGCGGATGCAGTGTGCCGACGGATGCACCCCGAGCCGTACCGCACCTACAACATCGACCGGAACGTCAACTACACGAACGTTTGTGCAGCCGTCTGCGACTTCTGCGCTTTCTATCGCAAAAGCAGCGACCCCGACGCCTACGTCCTGCCGCGTGAGGAGCTTTACCAAAAGATTGAGGAGACCATCGCTTTGGGGGGCGATCAGATTCTCCTGCAAGGTGGGAATCACCCATCGTTGAAGCTCGAGTGGTATGAGGAACTCCTCCGCGATCTCCGCCAGCGTTACCCGAGTGTCAACCTGCACGCCTTCAGTGCCAGTGAGATCTGGCACTTCCACAAGTTGAACAAGCTGCCGGTTGCCGAAGTCCTAAGGCGGTTGAAAGAGGCAGGAATGGGCAGCCTTCCGGGCGGCGGAGCGGAGATCCTCGTCGATCGAGTCCGCAAGGCGCTGACGATCAACAAGGTGCTGACGCAGGAATGGCTGGAGGTGCATCGGCAATGGCACCTCTTGGGAGGACGATCGACTTGCACCATGATGTTTGGTCACATCGAAACGCTGGCAGAACGCATTGAGCACCTTGAGGTGCTTCGACAGTTGCAGGACGAAACCGGGGGCTTCACCGCGTTCATCTGCTGGACGTTCCAACCCGGGCACAAGATGGCGGACCACCCGGCAGCCGGCGGCTTCGAATACCTGAAAACCCAAGCCATCGCTCGCTTGTACTTGGACAACATTCCCAACATCCAGTCTTCCTGGGTCACCCAAGGAGCGAAGATCGGTCAGCTGGGGTTATTGTTCGGGGCAAACGACATGGGCAGTCTCATGATCGAAGAAAATGTGGTGGCCTCGGCGGGGACCGTCCACTACCTCACCCTCGAACAGATTCGCTCTAGCATTCGAGAACTCGGCTGGATTCCGCGGCAGCGAAACGTCTTTTACGAGTTGCTTCCGGAGCGTGACGCTGGCGGGTCGAGCAGGGGAACGGCGCAACCCATCAACGCGATCGCACCATGACCGGCCGTCTTGTTTTCGGCGTGCACCTCACGGGCAACGATCAAACTCGACGTCGAAGACACGCAGTTTGGATGCCTTGCCCGCTTGGATGACGAATTGCAGATCATGGTTGCGCAGCCCGATGTCCGGCAACTCGAAGGTGTCGCCGGACAAGGGGATTAGTTCACGCTGGAACGAACTCCATTCCCAAACTAGCCTTTGACCCTCGCAGCGAACCGTCATCCGACCGTAGGCGGGGTGGCTGTAGTCACCAGCGTAATCGCAAAGTGCAAGCGACCGTGGTTTGGCCTTGGCTCTCTGCTTCTGCCGTTCGCGTTGAACCTTTAGCTCGGCGCGTCGGTCGGCTTCCTCGATGGCCTGGTAGTGGCCGTGCCAGTCACGCTCGTCCAAGCCCAGCAGCAGGTCGGTCAAGCGATTGCTCAGGGCGAGGTTGAATCGGGTGCCGTGCAGGTTGGCCAGGATGCCGATTCCGAGTCCGTGATCGGGCAGTAGCGTGAAATGACAGCGGAATCCGTCGACCAAACCGGCATGACTGATGAGACGCACGCCTCGATAGTCGGAAATGACCCACCCCATGCCATAAGTGAGTTGCACCGACTCGGGGCTGAGCAATCTGGTCACATCACCAGGCGGTATGATGCTCTGTGGCCGGTGCGTTTCAGCAAGGCTCTCTGTGGACACCAACCGTCGGCCCCGCCAGGTGCCATCGCCCAGTTGAAACTGAAGCCAACGCCCCAAGTCTCTTGCGGAAAGGTAGATCGAGCCAGCGGGGTTGGGTGTCGGTTGCGGATACGGGTCGCAGGTGTCGATTGCACCGTCGATATTCTTTCGGTGGCCGATTGCAAGGGTCGCCGTGACCGCTTTCTCGGGAGGCTCCGAGGTGAAGGTTTGCGTCATCCCCAACGGCTTCAGAATTCGCTCGGAGACGAAACCAGCCCATCCCATGGGATGATGCTGCCCGACGATCTTCCCCGCCGCCATGACCATCAGGTTTTGGTATGCGAAGGACGAGCGGAATTGCCCTGTGACTGGGAGCAGTTGAATTCGGCGGATCAATTCATCTTGGCTCAACGGGGAGCGATACCAAAGAAAATCATGCGAAGCCACGCCGGTTCGATGGCACATGAGATCACGGACGGAGACCAGCGCATCGACATGGGGATCTGCAAGATGAAAGTCGGGCAAGTGGGCTGACACGCGGTCGTCCCAGCCAACTTTTCCTTCGCTCACCAGGATGGCCAAGGCCGTAGCGGTAAAAGACTTGGTACATGAAGCAATCGGAAAGATCGTATCCGGGCCGACGGTGGAATCGCCTCGGAGCGACCGTGACCCGTAACCGCGGAGGAAAATCGTTCGATCGCGCTGGACCACCACGACGGCACAACCCGGGACGTCCCAGGTCCGCAG
>JAOAAM010000373.1 GCA_026418875.1 Gemmataceae bacterium
TCGCAAACCTGCTCGACATCGCCCAAAAGATGGGTCGAGAGGAGCAACGATTTGCCGAAGTCCCGGCCCAATTGCAGGAGCAGCCGCAACATCGCCGAGCGACCCGCTGGATCTAAACCGCTCGTCGGCTCATCCAACAGCAGGACGGGAGGATCATGAACCAACGCCTGGGCCAATTTCAGCCGTTGTTTCATTCCGGTGGAGTATTCCTCGAGTTTGCGGTAGCGGGCGTCTTCGAGTTCCAGATAGGTCAAGACTTCGTGAGCTCGGCGTTGGGCCTGTCGGCGCGGCATGCCGAAAAGTTCCCCGGCCAGTGCCACGTACTCGACGCCCTTCATTCCGGGAACCAGGGCATCGGCCTCGGGCATGAAGCCAATTTGCCGCCGCAATTCCCAGTTTCCCGTGCCTCGCCCGGAGGTCAGGTCATGATGAAGGATGCGTCCGCGGCCTTCGGCCGGTGCCATCAACCCCATGAGGATCTTCAGCAAGGTGGACTTGCCGGCTCCGTTCGGCCCCAGCAGACCGATCCGCCCCGGAGGAATCCGCAGCGTGACATCGCGCAATGCCGTCATCGGTCCGTACCGATGGGTCACGCCGTGCAGTTCAATCAAGCATTCCATTCTCGCGTCCGGCCACATGGGTTCGCAAAACTCGGGGGGCAGCAACTCGTTCGATCTTGCTCGGGCGATGGGCAGGGAAGAAAAAGGGGCTCAAGTAGTGTAATCCGCGTTCAGTCGGACATATTCGGGGGTCAAATCGCAGGTCCAGAACGTGCAGCTTCCCGAACCGCTCGAGAACTTCAAGCGGATCGTCACGTCTCGATTCTGGCGTAGATAAGCGGAAGCGGCGGCGGCATCGAAGGGTACCGGCACGCCCTGCCGGTACATCAGGACATCGCCCAGCCAAAGCGACAGCTCCGACTCGGCAAATGGGATCCCCGAGTAGCCGGCTGCCGATACGATCCGACCCCAATTCGGATCGGCACCATAAATGGCGGCTTTGACCAGGGCGCTGTGAGCCACCGTCTTCGCCACCACAACTGCCTCCGCCTCGTCCCGGCAACCCTCGACATGGATGGTGACGAAGTGATGAGCGCCCTCGGCATCCCGCGCGATGGCCTTGGCCAAGTCGATGCAAACGTCCTCGACGGCCGCGGAGAATTCGGCCAAGGCAGGACCCGAAAGCAACGGCCCCGAGCCGTTGGCGAAAAGGAGTACCGTATCGTTCGTGCTGGTGTGACCCTCGACGCTTATTCGGTTGAAGGAGCGGTCCGCCGCGCGGCGGAGAATCGTCTGAAGGTCGTCCACAGCCACCGCCGCATCGGTCACGAGGAAGGCGAGCATCGTGGCCAGGTTCGGCCCGATCATCGCCGCCCCCTTGGCAATTCCCAAAAGGTGGATTCCCTGATTGAGCACGCGGTCGGCGACTTTCATCACCGTGTCCGTCGTCAGGATGGCGTGGGCCGCATCCTCCACAGCCTCGCTGGCGTGCTGAAGTCGCTCGACGGCGAGGGGGATTCCTGCTTCGAGAATGGGCATGGGCAAGGGCCGACCAATCACCCCCGTGGACGCAACAAGGATTTGCTCCGGCGAGCAACGGATGCGGTCCGCCACGATTTCGGCCATCCGGCACGCATCGCGGTATCCCTGTTCGCCGGTGCAGGCGTTGGCATTCCCCGAGCAAACGATGACGCCCCGGGCGTCAGTTCGGGGCAAGCGTTCGCGGCAGAGGTGAACCGGAGCGGCGGCGACTCGATTCTGCGTGAACACACCCACGCATGCTGCCGGTCGGTCGCTGACAATCAACGCCAGGTCGCGACGATCCGGCTCGCTGCGCAGTCGGCTGACAACCCCGGCGAATCGATAGCCGTTGGGAATCGGCCAGGTCGGCATGGGAACTCCGAACGAAGTGCCTTGAACGTCGAATCAATAACGCAAGTAATATAGGACTGCCGCGGCCGCCAGGCGCAAGGCACTTTCGTGATCATGCCCCACGCAGTCGCTGGAGGCGTGCTTTTCGAGAGCGCAGCCTAAGTCGTACTTGCTGTAAATGACGACCCATCGATCGCCCCAGCGCACTCCTTCCAACTCGGGCCGGACCTGACGCAATTCGGTGACTCTTCCATTTTCGCGCCGACGGCAACGAACTTGCTGGATCGCCGAGCCATTCAAACCGGCACTGAACAGAACATCACCCAAAGGAATCGGTTCGAGGCGGGCATCCGGAAAGAGTTCTTGCATCGCTTTGCGGAAGGATTGATCGAACTCCTCGGAGCCACAGCAGGCATCCGCGAGCAACAAGCCGCCCGTGGTGAGATGGGCACGGAGGTTTTTGATCGCCGTGGCGTCGAAGCTGAATTGCCCCCGACCATGCATGTACAAAAAGCCATGTTGGAAAAGTTCGCGGTGGCCGGGTCGCACGTCCGATTTTTTCAAGGACACGTCCAGCCGGAACTGCTGTCGCAGGTGGGCCATCAAGTGGCGCATGGCACTCGGGGCAGGCTCCCAATCGCCGGTGTGGCGGATCTGGCCCACTTCCAGGAAATTCCGGGTCAGTTTGATGTCGACTTGATCGTCGGCGATCTCGACCGGGGTGAGCTTGGGCTTCGGTAATTCCATGTTTGTGGCATACGCGACGATGTTGGCGGCCAACCGAAAGGCGAGCACCCCCTTGCCTTCGTTGAACAGGTTCTCCTCCCACCAACCCGCAAGCGGCCGGGTCGCCAAGATCACCACCGTTTTGCAGCCCAAGTCGAGGCGTTCCAGCGGGAACATGGCTGCTTCCTCCGCCTTGATGGGCGCGTAGGCACGGTAGATCGGATGGTCCGCGGCGACGGGGACCATCTCCTTGTCAAACAGCTCCTTCATCAGTTCGCGGAAACCGGCTGCGAAGTCCGCGCTGCCGCAACACGCCTCGGCCAGCAGGAATCCCCCCTCTTGCAAGTACCTCTTGAGGATTTCCTTCTGGACCCCGGTCAAGATGGGCGGTTCGTGACCGTTCATGAAAGCGATGGGCGATTGCAGCAGGTCGGCGGCCTCTTGCCGCACCCGATTGGGGTCAGCCTTTCGACAATCGTAAATCTGCCAGCCGAGGGGCGTTTTTCGAAAGAGCTCCCGGCTGCAAAACTCGACGACGTGCTTGATGTCGTGGTGCTTATTGTTCCAGTTGTCGGCACCCCACGCCAATTTACTGATGAGGATGGGCGTGCGGCCTTTACTCAGGAAGAGCAGGGCGAATGATGTGGCTCCGATGGTCCCGCCGTCGAAGCTGCCGCCGCTCCAGGATCCGTCCTGCTGCTGCTTGCGGATGAGGAATTCGCAGCCTTCGCGATACCAGTCGCGACCAGCAAGATGGCGGAGACCGGAAAGGCGGCCCGCACGCTCAACACCGTAGACGTTGTAGTACATATGATTCGCGACTTCGAAGCCGAAGTGGCCCGGTTGAGCCAGCCACCGCAGGGTCCGTTGAATGTGCTGATCTTCCTCGTACTCGCCGCATCGTTCTGCGACTCCCGTCTCGCGATTCAATTTCTGGCGGCCTTTCTTGAGTTCGAGACCGGCGATATGCAAGCCGCAGAAACCGGCCAACGTCATCGTCAGCCGTGGGTTACGGTCACCCACCGTGTAGCCCCAAGCTCCCGTGTCGAGTTGGGAGAGCTTGTACAACTCTAGGATGGCTTTCCAAACGATGTCAGGGATTTTTGCCCCGGCTTGTTTACCGGCATGTAACCCGAGCAAGGCATACTGGGTGTTCGAGAAATCGCCGCCTCCATCTAATCCGGGTCCGTAGCTCCAGCCGCGGAATCCTGGCCGCTGCATCGCCTGGAGGAGCCAATCGACATTGCTTTGGATCTGCATGCGATCGCGAGGGTCGTTGACCTCGGCGAGGACCATGGTCTGCAACGCGACGACGTAGGTTCCTGCTTGCGGGATGGTTCGGATGTAGGCTAGACCGGCTTGAATGACCGGATCGTCCGGCGGGACGCCGGCGTTCAACAAGGCGAGCATGGCGAGGCAACTCTGCCCACCGCTGATGACTCCGACACCGATCACGCCGCCCCGTTCCCATTCGCCGCGGGCCGATTGGGTCCGCCGGAGGTAGCCGACGCCCCGGTCGATGGCGTTCTTGACCTGGTCGACAAGTTCTTCCCGCTCACGAGCTGTCACTGGTGCCATCGTGGGCACAATGACGGCGAGGACCGCGAGGGCGGCCAGAGTGGCGACCCGCATGTCTGCGTTCCTACAGGACAAGTTGATCGGCCTGGACTACGATCATTCTGGCCGGGCAGGAGCGATGAGTCAACTCAAACGCAAGCGGGTCATTGCGTGGGCGACGGGTCTGACGTTGCCGTCTCGGCTGGGCCGTGGAGGACTTTCTGCACCGATTCCAGAAGGCGTTCCATCGCGAAGGGTTTGCGAATGTAATCCACCACGCCGAGGTACTCGGCGTAGGCCTTGTGTCGGCTACCCTCGTTGGCCGTGATCATGATGATCGGCGGGGCCTCCTTCCCGCGGAAATGCTCCAGCACCGGGTAACCGCCCATCCGAGGCATCATCATGTCGAGGATCACCAACGCCGGTCGGTGGTTATAGATCATTTGCTTCCCCTGATGCCCGTCGTGCGCGTGAATCACCGCATATCCATGACGCTCCAACATGGCCCGCAAGGCGTCCACCAATTCGCGGTCATCGTCCACGATCAAAATCGTCTTCTTCTCCGACATGGGATGCGTTCCTCGGAAGCGGGCAATTCAGGCGGGATCCAAACACTGGCAGCATATCAAGACCACCCCTCGATCGCAAAGGCAACCGCGCTGGCGGGTCGTGAATTGGGAACAAGGCGAGGACCCGAAGCGAATCCGCTGTCGCCTCGCCATAAAGATGCGGTCCCCGCTGTTGCCTTACCGTTCCGAGGCGTCTCCCCGGCCGTCGCGAGTTCTGGGGATCTATCGCATGCGTCAAGCGGTTTCGAAGAGTGCCGCCACGTAAGTCTCGGGATCGAACGGTTCCAAATCGTCGATCTGCTCACCGACGCCGACGAACTTGACGGGGAGATTCAGTCGGCGTTTGATGGCGAAGATGGCCCCGCCCTTGGCGGTGCCATCAAGTTTCGTCAGGATGATGCCGGTACATTGCACCGACTTGGAGAAAAGCTCCGCCTGTTGGATGGCGTTTTGGCCCGTGGTGGCGTCGATGACCAGCAGGGTCTCGTGGGGTGCTCCCTCGATCTGCTTGCTCAAGACGCGACGAATTTTCTCCAGCTCGCGCATCAGGTGGGTTTGCGTGTGCAAGCGACCGGCCGTATCGACGATCACCACGTCGTAACCCCGAGCCTTGGCTTTCTCGCAAGCATCGTGGGCGACGCTCGCCGGGTCGCTGCCTTGCTGACTTTTCACGATGTCGCAACCCAAGCGCTGGCACCAGATCGTCAATTGCTCGACAGCGGCGGCGCGAAACGTGTCGCACGCTGCAACAAGGACTTTCTTGCCCTGATCTTGGCACATTTTGGCCAACTTGGCGATGGAGGTCGTTTTGCCGGAGCCGTTGACGCCCGCCACCATCACGACCGTGGGACCGCTCGGCTGGAAATTCAACCCGGGAGAAGGCCCCGTGAGCAAGTCGCGGAGCTTGGCTTTGACAAAACTCTCCACATCGCCGGTGATTTCTTTGTCGAGAAACGCCCGGCGGACACTCTCCACGATTTCTTGTGTCGCGTCGGCCCCGACGTCGGCGAGGTATAGCTGCCGCTCCAGAGTGTCGAGGAAAGCCTGATCGACCCGACCCCGCAAGCCGAACAGCTGCGCGATCCCGGTGAAAACGCTGCGGGTCCGTGCCAAGCCCTGTTTCAGGCGGCTGAAAAATCCGCGAATGCCCATTCGGAAAATTGGTCCTTTCGTCGGCGGCAATCGTCCAGTAGAACTGTTATCATACAAAGCGACGGAATCTGCCGAGGGGGGCGTCGCCCCGGCGGGCGTCGTCGTCGTTGGTTAACGCCATGGGAGAGCGGAGTCATGGTCGGTCGTCTTCGAGGAATTCTCTGGATCGGCACGGCATGTGGTCTCCTGGGCACAACGGCAGCGACGAACGCCCATTCGCCGCTGGCGGAGGACGACGCCCAACGAGCGAGGGAGCTGCTGCAACGCTTGGGTGCGGCTGACTATCGGCAGCGTGAACACGCGACGAATCAGCTCATCAAAATGGGGTCCGCGATCGAGCCGATCCTCCGCGAGGGGCTGGAGATGCCCAGCCCGGAGATTCGCCTGCGCTGCCGGTACATCCTGCCCTTAGCGATGAACTACGACCTCGAGCGTCGTTTGCAGCGGTTTCTTTCGGGGCAAATCGATGCGCAGAATCCCGCTCCTGCCGGTTGGGACAAGTTCAAAGAGCTTGTGGGCGACAGCGAGAAGACGCGCGAACTATTTGCCGCCATGCACCGGTTGGACAGTCAGTTCTTGACCGCCTTGGAGCGGAACCCCGCCTCGTTGCAGCAAAAAATGGTGTCTGCGTGCATGGAGTTGATGCAGTTTCAGAATTTCGGGGGCAACATCTCCGTGCCGCCGGAGCGCCTTGCGCTAATGCTGTTCGCGGCCGTCCAGCCGAAGCTGAAGGGAAATGTCGAATCGCAGTCGTACTTGGGGAGTGCGCTGCTCAACATGTCGTATCGACCGCAAACCAAGTTGATGCTTCAAAGCGATCCGACGATCCGCACGCTCCTGCTCAAATTCATCCTGGAAGGCGGCCCCTATGCCGCGAACAACGGTCTCTACCTGCTCTCCAACCTCGAGATGAAAGAGACCGCCGAGGTAGCTCGCAGTTTTTTGAAAAAGAAGGAAGTCGACTCCTACTCGAAGAGCATGGCGGTTGCTCTTTTGGGCAAGTTCGGGGGGAAAGAGGCGATCCCAGAAGTCCTGCCGTTCCTCGATGACAAGACGTCCTTGGGCGAGACACGCTTCGGGAATGGGACGCCGATCCGGACGCAAATGCGTGACGTGGCCCTGGCGACCTTGGTGGAATTGACGCAACAGAACCCCGCGGACTACGACTTCGGCTATCTGAAAATGTTCAACGGCGGACGAGTCGTTTTCAACGTTCATCAAAATCCCACGCTCATGGGATTCAGCGATGACTCCACTCGCGAGTCGGCATTGAAGAAGTGGCGAGAGTGGTATTCGAAGAACAAGGATAGCTTGCCGAAATAGCGAGTCGCGCCAACCGTACCAGATCTTGATTCTCGACTGCCTCGGACTCGGAGACGAAACTTCTGCTTCAACCCCGGACCCAGGGTTTTAGGGTTGCCACAACGCCTGGTTGACTCCTCGATCCCGGCAGGATAGCCGATCATCTGACCAAATCCGAGACACCACCACCGATTTTCCTGTTCACAAGTTGTTCACTGGTTGGAGAACGTGCCCACTTAGACTGGGCATTTTCCCCTTGGATCGGACGCTGCTGTGGTCGAGCCGGCTGAGGGAAGCCGCAGCGTTGTCGGGGAGTTCCGTGTTAAATATCGGCCAATCGACGACTGTGCCACTGAGATTTCGTAAGCGGCACGCGGGTTGCTCCGTGGTGACGCGGTCAGTTCGAACTCATCCAGGACGAAGCCGAGTTCGATTTCCTGACCACCTCCCCTCCACGGCGGCACGGGGTCGAAAGGACCGCGAGTCACCTTTCGATGAAACCCCGTGCCGCGTCTCTTTTGTCCCCGGAGCACGAACGGGGCATCGCTGTGTGAAGGTGAGCGGCGTGGCCCGCCTCTTGTCGGAGGCTTGGTCCGGGCGTATCCCTTTGGATGCACCGGATTCCGAGGCCCGGGCCGAACCGGTTTTCTCCCACCGCACCCCGGAGTCAAGGGCATGATTCAAGTCGAGCACCTGACGAAATACTACGGCGACTACCCGGCGGTCCGAGACGTGACCTTCTTCGTCGAGCGCGGTCAGGTCGTTGGGTTTCTCGGTCCGAACGGTGCCGGCAAGTCCACCACCATGCGGATCCTTGCCGGTTACTTGGCCGCGACCTCCGGGAAGGCCACGATCGACGGAGTGGACGTGTTCTGGGACTCCGTGGAGGCGCGTCGGCGGATTGGCTACATGCCCGAGAGCTGTCCGTTGTACCCCGAGATGCGGGTTGTCGAATACCTGCGATTTCGTGCGGGACTCAAGGGACTTTATGGTTCGGCTCGACGCAAGCGGTTGGACTATGTCCTGGAGCGATGTTGGTTGAAAGAGGTGCGACGGCAACTGATCGGCACCTTGTCGAAGGGTTATCGCCAACGCGTTGGTCTGGCCGATGCCTTGATCGCCGAGCCGAAAGTGCTGATTCTCGATGAGCCAACCTCCGGTTTGGACCCGACCCAAATCCGCGAGACACGCAAATTGATCCGGGAACTCGGCGAAGATCACACGGTCTTGTTGTCCACGCACATTCTGTCCGAAGTCGAACGGATTTGTGAGCGTGTGATCATCATTAACAAAGGCGAGGTGGCATTGGATCGTTCGTTAACCGACGGGGAGGCGACGGGCCGCCTGGAGGAAGTATTTGTCCAGATCACTGGGGCGGAGTAGCGGCGATGCGAGCCACGTGGACGTTGATACGGCGTGAGGTGACTGCCTACTTTCTCTCGCCGATCGCTTATGTCGTTCTGGCGGCGTTTCTGCTAGTCACGGGGCACTTGTTCTACCTGACAATGACCTCGCTCACCGCCCGCGGGCCGGTCGGCATCGAGTGGCCCATGCGAGGGCTATTGGCCGACGAAAGGTTCTGGCTGGTCTTCCTGTTCATTCCCCCACTGCTGACGATGCGGCTGTTCGCCGAAGAGCGGGGGAGCGGCACGCTGGAGATGTTGTTGACCGCGCCGCTGCGAGACGGGCAGGTCGTGCTTGCCAAGTTCCTCGGGGCTTGGATTTTTTATGTGCTCTTGTGGCTTCCCACCGCCATTTACCTGCCCGTGCTGTTGCATTTCACCGATGGGCGATTCCAAATTGACCCCTGGCCAATGGCGACATCGTACTTGGGATTGCTCCTCGCGGGAGCCATGTTTCTCTCGCTGGGCATGTTCATCAGCAGTCTGGTGCGCAGTCAGATGGTGGCCGCGGTGGTGTCGCTGGTGCTGAGTTTAGGATTCGTCTTGGCGGCCTTTTGGCGGCCGGAGATGGACACGTCGGGGCTGACGTACCGGCTGCTTTATTTCTTCAGCGTGCCGCTGCACTTCAGCCACGATTTTACTCGAGGATTGATCGACTCGCGGCATGTGGTGCTTTACGTCAGCGTGACCGTGTTTTTCTTGTTCCTCACGGTTCGAAGCTTGGAGTCGCGGCGTTGGCGGTGAGCCGGCGGGGACGGTAGGAACGAGACGGGGGCTGGTCATGTCCTCTTTCCATGTGCTGATTCGAATTCTCGGATTGCTGGGGCTGATGGCGGGGATGGTTGGCACCATCATCCTCGTCGGTGAACTACCGACGTTCGACTGGGACACGCTGCGTGGCGCTTGGGAGGGTCAATACGGGAACTGGGTGCGTGGCTCGGCATACGCCGTGGTGGTCGGTTGGGGGATCGCCCTGATCGTCGCGACCTTGGATGGTCTGGCCGCCTTGTTTCGGGCTGCGGGGCGACGCAGCATCTTGGGCGTGAACGTGGTGTTGCAGGTCGCCCTTGCCGTGGTCTTGCTCGTCGGGGTCAACGTCTTCTCGTTCCTGCATTACCAGCGCTGGGATCTGACTCGGGAGCGCGTCTTTACCCTCAGCCCTGAGTTGGCCGAACAACTTCGGCAACTCCGAGGGGAGACGACGATCATCGTCTACCAACTGCGGCAGCCGGCGGCCCGTTTGACGGCACAGCCCCCGGACCGTTACGATCTGGCCGCGGAACGCACCGTCGTCGAGAAAGTGAAAGACCTGGTCGACCTGTTCCGGGAGTTTGGCCCGCAATTCCGCGTCGTGGTCCTCGATGTGGAGGAGGAGGGTTACGACCGGAAACTCGCGGAATTGGTCCGTCAGTTCCCACCATTGGACGGTGCCATTCGGGCGGCTCCCGAAAGCAGCATCCTGTTCTGTTCCGGTCGGCATGTCCAGCGAATGGGATTCAGTGAGTTCTACCGTTTGGACAAATCTGCCTCGCGCGAGGCCAACGACGGTCGAGGTAATCTCGTCCTCCTCAATCAAGGAGTTGAAACGTTCGCCCGGAATATCCTGTCGATTGAGGAAAAGCGGCCCCGAGTCGCGATTCTTGTTTCCCATCCGTGGCTCAGCACCGAGGGACAGGTCGAAGAATACACCTTGGCCGGCCTGCGAAAGTCGCTGACCAATCATGGCTTCGATGTCCGCGACATCCTCACGAACAAATTGGTGGGTCGTCGAGGTCGCGGTTTACGCCTTGAGCGGGCGGCGCTCTCCCTGGAGGAAAGCCGGCTCGATCGAGTGGAGGCCCAACTCAGCGCGGTACGGCTGCAACTGATCCAAAACCGGGCCGAAGTGGAACGATTCCGCGAATTGCTCGACTTGTTCCGTTCCCCACTGAGCGACGAGCAGGTCAGCGACCGCCTCAGCGCGATGTTCGGCCGCCGACTGGCCGTCGGCCCGGAAGAGAGGGCCAAGAACATCCGCAACCTGGAGGAACGTTTGCCGGAGATCGAGTCGGAAATCGCGGAGAAAGAGCGTAAAGAGCGCGATCTCGAGGCCGAGTGGGATTCCCTTCAGGCCCAGGAATCGGTCTCCGAAGGGCAACGCGAGACGGACTTGTACAAGAAGCTGGCGATGCTTTTGTCGGATTGCGATGCACTGATTGTTGCCCGCATGACGTTGATCGACACGAGCATCGGCGACGTGGTGCCAAACAGCTTGCATCAACTGGACGAACAACATGTTCGCGCGATTCGGGAGTTCATCGCGTCGGGCAAGCCGTTGATGTTTTGTGGCGGGCCGACGAACGAGCCTCCGGACAATGATTTCTTCGCGCGTTCCGGGTCGGGACCGGACGGGTTGGAGAACCTTTTGAGTGAATTGGGACTGGTGCTGGCCCCTCAGGCCGTCTTGTACGACGCCGAGGCCGATGCGTATGCAACGAATCAAGTGCTGGCGTTCGGCCGTGGGGGTGGAATCGAAAGCATCCCGGCCTTGGAATTCACCGAGACCGAGGTGCCAACGGGGGCTGTGTGGGAGGGGCGAGAAACCCGCCCGAATCCTTTGGGGCAAGCGTTGCTGCTCGTGCAACGGAGCGCGGGTGAACCGATCGACCTGCGTGTGCGGTATCCCCGGCCGCTGTACTATCGGCCCCGCGGGGTCCAAGTCACGACCGCTGCCTCCTTCTTGCAAACAATCCGAGCGTGCTGGAACGAGGATAATCCCTATCCGACGGAAGAGCGTCCGATTCCTCGCTTCGACCCGCCCAAGCCGGACGACCCGAAGCGGGGGACCTTGCACGAGCGTCGGCGAGGACCGTTTCCGGTGGGTGTCGCCTTCGAGGCGCGACTGCCGGCATCTTGGCACCGGCCCGAGGTCGGCGCGATGGAGGCGGCTCGATTCGTCGGCTGGTCGCCCATCGCGCCGGGGGGGCTGCCGACATTTTTCGCCGCCAATGCCGTCCTGCCCGCGGATTGGGGGGTGAGCACACCGCAGAGCGAGGAGCGGAAGGCCCGAATCGTCGCGATTGGACACGGGGGGTGGTTCTCCGGCCCGCAATTGTCCGTGGCCCAAGAGGCCTTGTTGATCCACTCCCTGAATTGGCTCCTCGGCCGCGACTATCGCTTGCCCCATGCCCGACAGGTCTGGTCGTTCCCCCGCGTCCCGATGTCGGAGCGAGAACTTTATTATTGGCACACGGGAACGCTGCTCGGGCTGCCCGTGTCGTTCGCGTTGCTCGGTCTGGCGGTCATGATGATCCGCCGCACACGTTGATCGTTGCCCTACGAGACGAGCCATGAGCCTCCGAACCACACTGCTGTTGTTGCTGCTGACCGCCGCAGGGGCGTTCGCATGGTGGCGGTGGGACGAAGTTTCGTCGTGGGTCGGCATCAAGGAAGCGTCGGCCTCCGCCGACGCCGTGGGGCCCCGCGCGGTCGTCCCAAATCTGACCCCGAATTCGATCCAGAGTGTGGAGGTC
>JAOAAM010000740.1 GCA_026418875.1 Gemmataceae bacterium
AGATGTGTATAAGAGACAGGGGTCGCCTCGTCGCCGCTCACGGCGGGACGATCCGCCGGATGATTGATAGCATCACCGAAGCGGTCCTCCGCTTGCGATGGTTCAACGATTTGCACTCAGGAGAAGTCGAAGATGAGACTCCGATGGGCCTTACTGTGGGTGTTGCTAGTTGCCTTGGTCCCGCAACTGAATGCAGACGACAAGAAAGCCGAGGAGAAAGACGCACCGAAGGACAACATCTCGGCCAAGCTGGAAGGCACTTGGGAAATCGTGAAGGCCACCGATCAGGAGGCCGTCGGCGCGGTCGTGACGTTCAAGAAGGAGGGCAAATTCACTTTCGTCATTAAGATCGAAGGACAGGAATTCAAAGTCGATGGCACCTACAAGATCGAGGACGGCAAGCTGCATACGACGGCGAACGTGAACGGCCAGGAAGAGTCGGATGTGGATACGTTCAAGAAGTTGACGGACGATGAGATCGAGTTGGAAAACAAGGAGGGGAAAGTCACCGTCCTGAAGCGTAAGAAGGACTGACCTTCCCCTCGGCATCGTCGGGGTCGGTCGTCGGCGACCGCTGGGATGACCGGCCCCCGCTCGAAGTCGGGGCAACAAGCCCCGTCTCCCACCTGTCGTCGCATGTCCCAAACTGGTGAAGAACTCGAGCGAGCAGTGACGGCGGCGAGGGGCCGCTTGGAGCCGTTGCTTCAGGAAGTCGGCCGCGTCATCGTCGGATTGCGTCCGCTGCTTGACCGGCTGGTCATCGGCCTGTTGACCGATGGGCACATTCTCATCGAAGGCGTTCCCGGCTTGGCCAAGACCCTCGCCGTTCGCACCCTCGCCGGGGCCATGCAGTTGCACTTCCAGCGAATCCAGTTTACGCCCGACTTACTGCCGGCGGACATCATCGGAACTCAAGTCTTCAACCCGCGCACGGGCGAGTTCACCGTCAAACGGGGTCCCATCTTCGCCCAGGTCGTCCTCGCGGATGAAATCAACCGCTCCCCGGCGAAAGTGCAGGCGGCCCTGCTGGAAGCTATGCAAGAGCGGCAAGTGACCATCGGCGAGCAAACCTTCCCCCTAGCTCAACCGTTCCTCGTCTTGGCTACGCAAAATCCGATCGAACACGAGGGCACCTATCCTTTGCCCGAGGCTCAAGTTGATCGTTTCATGTTGAAGGTGAAACTGAACTACCCGAGCCGCGATGAGGAATTGCTCATCCTCGACCGCATGGGTCGTATAAGCCCGGACCTGACGGTGCAGCCGATGCTCGGACCAGGGGACATCGACGAACTGCGGCGGACGGTGGATCAAGTTTACGTCGATGAGAAAATCAACGCGTACATCGTCGATCTGGTGCGGGCGACACGGAGTCCGTCCGAATATGGTCTGGACCTCGATGGCTTAATCCAATACGGCGCCAGCCCCCGGGCTACGATTTTTCTCAAGCGAAGTGCGAAAGCACTGGCCTTGCTCCAAGGGCGCTGTTACGTCACGCCGCAGGATGTCAAGGCGATGGCCCCCGACGTGCTGCGGCATCGGGTGTTGGTTACTTACGAGGCGGAGGCCGAGGAACTGGACTCCGACGCGATCATCTCCCGCATCTTGTTGCGTCTGCCCGTGCCATGATCGGTTCGACGGCCGTCGTCCAACCGCCTGTCGATGCTTCGCGGCAACTTGTTGAAACGAATACGGAGCGTGGTATTTTGACCTCAGGATGGGACACCAGCCACCGCGGGAGACCCTCCCATGTTCCGCATCGCGTCCCCCCTCGGGATCATCGGCATCCTGGCGTCGTTCTCGGCGGCAGCGGAACCGTCAGGGGAACCGGCAAGGGCGGTTCTGCGATCCATAAGCACGACGCATTGGGCCTTCCGCCCCGTGCAGCGCCCGGCGTTACCCGAAGTCCGCTCGACGGGCCAAACGTGGGTGCGGAATCCCGTGGACCGTTTCATCCTGGCGCGGTTGGAGCACGAGGGTTTGACCCCGTCGCCGGAGGCGGATCGACGGACCCTGATCCGTCGGCTATTGCTCGACCTGATCGGCCTGCTGCCCACTCCCGAGGAAGTCGAGGATTTCGTCGCCGATCCCCGCCCCGATGCTTACGAGCGGCTCGTGGAGCGGTTGTTGGCGTCCCCGCATCATGGCGAACGCTGGGGCCGGCATTGGCTCGACGTGGCGCGGTATGGCGACTCGAACGGCTATTC
>JAOAAM010000756.1 GCA_026418875.1 Gemmataceae bacterium
GAACAACGACAACGGATCGTTTGCGAGTGGGTCACCGAGACGGTGAATCGGACGATCCGCGAGTGCGTCACCGTTCCGGTGCAGAAGCAAGTGCAAGTGCCCGTCAACAACTGCTGCGGCACCACGACGTCGGCTTGCTGCGGCCAAGTGGTGACGGCGGGCGGCTGCGGCGCCTGCGATTCGTGCGTGGCCCAAGCCTGCTGCACGACCGGCCGGCGTGGCTTGCTCCGTCGCTGATCGGCCTTCCTCGGCCGTGGCCAGCGGCTCGGCGTGAGGGGCGTTTGCCTCAACTCGTTCAACGTTGACAATCGACCTTGGCCCGGGAACGCTCGTTCCTGGGCCTTTTTTCTTGCAGCACGTTCCCCAAAAATCGCACCATCTCTTCCTCATAGCGCTTCCGGCTAAAGCGCTCAGCCTGTTTCCGTAACTGCGAACAGTCCCCCGTCCCTCGACGCTCGAAGTCGCGGATCGCCTCGCACAGCGATTCGACGGTCTGTTCCTCGAAGAACCCGCCAGGCTCGACGACCGTCTCGATCGCCCCGCCTTTCCCGTACGCAATCACCGGAGCACCGCAAGCTTGGGCCTCGACGGGGACGATGCCGAAGTCTTCTTCGCCGGGGAAGAGCAAGGCCCGGCAGCGGCGGTAATGGTCGCGGATGACGTCATCGGGTTGCCACCCGAGAAGTTGGATTCCCGGCCCGGCCAGCGACCGCAGTCGCCGCTGGTCCTGCCCGGTGCCGATCACAATAAGCCGCTTGCCGAGTCGGCTGCACGCCTCGATAGCCAGGTCGAGCCGCTTGTACGGAGCCAAGGCGGAGACACAAAGGTAGAAATCCTCTCGCGGTACGTCGGAGGGGGTGAAAAAGTCCGTATCGACGGGGGGATAGATCACGACACTGTCCCGCCCGTAACAAACACGGATGCGGTCGCGGACCGTTTCACTGACGGCGATGAAATGGGAGACCCGCGGCGCGGTGGCTCGATCCCAATCGCGGAGCCGGTCGAGGAGCCAATCGGCGGCCTTGGCCCTCCAGCTTCGGCCGAAGTATGCCTCACGCAATTGCCAGGCGTACCGCATGGGGGTGAAGCAGTAACAGACGTGGGGGACGCCAGCCGGAGGCCGGGCTGACTTCGCCACGCAATGGCTGAAACTCAACACCAAATCGCACTCGGGAAGCTGCCAGCCTGCTGCCAAGGGCATCACCGGGAGGAGATAGCGGTAGTATCGGCTGACCCGCGGCAATCGTTGCAGGGCGCTCGTTTTGGGGCGAAGGTGTTCGATGGCGGCCGGCACTCGTCCGGGTTCGTGGATCAGCGTGTACAGCCGGGCCGAGGGAAATCGACGGGCCAAGGGTTCCAGGCACTTCTCGCCGCCCCGTGTCCCGGTCAGCCAATCATGTACGAAGATGACACGCACGTCTTCCATGACGAACTCGCCGCTGCACGATCCTTTCCGAACACGTTACCCCCGAGGACGTCCTGCGGTAAAGAGCAAAAAGCCAATGCGTTTTCACCGGGGCAGCCGGCATCATTCGGGTAACAACCCATCGCGGCCGTGCCGCTGCGGATCGAAATTGGCAACCAAGCGTTTATCGCATATAGTTCTTATGGTGGAGTGCAACGGCTTTTGCACGCGGGAAAGTCCAGCCGCCAGACGAAACAACTCGTTCCGTCCACTCCCGATCTCGTCGAGTGAAGCGAATTCGACTGAGGTGGCCGATGGCCCTGAAACTGAATGTCGGGAAATGCACCCTGTTGGGCAATTACCGGGAAAATAATGAAGACGCCATCGAGGTGAAACATTATCCCGATCTGGACATCTGTATCGTCGCCGATGGCATGGGCGGGCAGGCCGCCGGGGAAGTCGCCAGCAAGCATGCCATCGAGGTGATCCCCCGCGAACTCCGCCGCGGCTTAAGCCAGGCCAATGGTGCCGATCAGACCAAGTCCGTGATCCGCCGGTCGATCGTGTCGGCCAATGAAGAAATTATCCAAATGTCCAACCTCGACCGCGAAATGAAGAACATGGGGACCACCGTGGTCACCGCGGTCTGGCGGAAGGAGAACGAAATCTTCATCGCCGGTGTCGGCGACTCCCGCGCCTACCTCGTCCGGGACGGCAAGATCGAACAACTCACTGTCGATCACTCGTTGGCCCAAGCCCTCGTCGAAGCCAAGACCATCTCCCCCGCCGAGGCGAAAGACCACCGCTTCAAGAACGTCCTCTGGAAGTACTTGGGCACGCGCGAGGTCGGCGACGGGCCAGAAGTCAAGGTCGTCCCGATCAAGCCCGGCGACCGCTTCATCCTGTGTACCGACGGCCTGACCGGCGTTGTCAGTGACGACAAAATTTTGCAATTCGTCCTCAGCCATCCAGACGTGCAGGAATGTGCGGACGGCTTGGGCCAACTCGCCTTGGACAGCGGCTCCAAAGACAACGTCTCCGTCATCGTCATCGAAGTCGCCGAAGCGAAGTGAATTGGTCGGCCTGACCGAAGCGAAGGATTCCTTCCCCCACCGCCGTCGCCTCGTTCGACAGCGGCGAGTCGCGGCGGATCGAGAAGGTTACGGCCGGCTCAAATGTACGTCTGCCACGTCGGTTTGATGATCAGTTCCGGTACCGAGGCCCGAGCAGGAAGAGTCGCGACAAACAACACGCATGCCGCCACGTCCTCAGGCTGCAAAATGCGGGCGCGGTGCTCCGGTGTGACGGGGACGGGCCGATGGTCCAAGATGGGTGTGTCAATCTCGCCGGGGAAGATATTCGTCACGCGGATGTTGTTGTCTTTTTCCTCGGCGGACAGGCAAATTCCCAAGGCGGCCAGGCCGAACTTCGCTGCATTGTAAGCCGCGCCTCCCAGGGGGTTCGACCGCTTCCCGGAGACGGAATTGATGCAGATGATCACGCCATCTTTTCGCTGACGCATCTGCGGTAAGACGGCGTGGATACAGTAGAAGGCACCATCCAAGTTGGCGGCGATCATGGCCCGCCAGCTTTCCGGGGTCAATTCTTGGATCGAACGATTCTTGATATTCGCACCGGCGTTGGCGACGAGGATGTCGATGCGGCCAAATGCTTCGGTCACCTTGCGGACCAGCGTGTCGGCCTGGCGGGGATCGGTGATGTCCGCGGGGTGGACGAGCAGTTGCGGCCCGGCGTTCAGTTCTGCGGCGGCTTGCTGAAGTTTTTCGGGGTTTCGACCGGCAATGGCGACCCGCGCTCCTTCACGGAGGAAGAGTCGGGCGGTCGCCAGGCCGACGCCGGAACCGCCTCCCGTGATGAGGGCCGTTTTGTCGGTGAGAGAGGGCATGTTCGGGACCCCGTGACAACTTAGCGAATAGGCGATGGGGTCATCCTAGGGAGAGCGGGGAAGCAGCGTCGATGGGGTGAAAAGAGAAAGGCCCAAGGCAGAGAACCTGCCCTGGGCCGCAGTGGAATTAGCAATTTGGGTGGAGGTTAGTAACGACCGCCCCGACCGCCGCCGTAGCCGCCGTAGCCGCCGCCGTTGCCCCGACCGCCGTAACCTCGGCCGCCGCCGCCCCCGTTCCCCGGACCGCGGCGCTCTTCACGCGGCCGCGCTTCGTTCACAGTGAGGGTTCGGCCTTGGAACATCGCGCCATTCAAGGCGGCAATGGCCGCATCCGCCCCATCGCTCATCTCGACGAAACCGAAACCACGGGATCGGCCCGTCTCCCGGTCCTTGATGATTTGCGCGCCGACTACCGTTCCATGCTTGGAGAATTCGGCCCGCAGGTCTTCCTCGGTCGTGGCAAAAGGCAGGTTTCCAACGTACAGATTCTTCGTCATACTCGTACCCCGGGGTTTTGTTCCACCCCGAAAAACAAAGGACCCCGTCCCGAAGGACGGTTGGAAGACAGGCGATACGCGGCGATCCGACCAGACAGCTTCATGCGCCACCCCCGACCCGCCGGTGGAAGCCGGCGGCGGAAAGCAAGCGGGACATTCTCGGGTTCTGGAGCAAGGCAGCTAGCTCAGACGGGTTCACCAAGAAAGGCCTACTGAACGGAAGCAGCTAAACGTTCGTCATCTTCCGATAACCAGGGCAGGCCCGCGCCCGCCCTCAGACTGCCCAAAGTATAAGGAGGCTTGTCAAAAAATGCAACTGAAAAAATCATGAATCGTCCAAGAAGATTCCTCCCAGCCCTCAACCCCCATCCATGCGAACCCAAATGTCACTCCCGATCGCTGTTGTCCTTGGACCTCGTGGCCTCTTCATCTGCATCCGCGATCATTTCGTCACGATGTCAGACCACTCAGCGGCGAAAAATCCAGTCCTCACGGCTGAATTTGTCAACCACCAGACGCGAGACCAGCTCGGCCGGCCACTCCGTTCGCAATTCGTCGGCACCCCACTCGGCTCGCAGCAACGCGATGATCGTCTCGGGCTGGTCGGGCAGGTCGGTCAGGAAATCGGCGTGCGATCGCTCTCCGCGGTATTCCGGGCGTCGTGGTGGCAGTTTCAGGTAGCGTCCCACCGTCTGTCGGTCGAATCCGTGCAGCAAGGTGCCGTGATGCAGTAAATACCGCCGCTTGCGCTGCTGTGCGTTACCGGAGAACTTTTTCCCCTGCACGACCAAGTCGCTGCTGCCGGCCCACTCGATCCCCGGCCGCAACGGGGCCAACGCCCGAGCAAGGCGTCCGAGAATCACTCGGTACGACTCCCGAATACGGGTCAGATCGTCGCTGCCTTCGAGGGGAAGGACAAGGCTGAACAGCAAGCATTTCGGCCCCAGCAGGACGGTCCCGCCGCCACTGCTGCGTCGAAACAACGGCACGCCGTCGGCTTGGCACGCTGCCCATTCCACGTCGTCGTCAATGACTCCTCCAGCCCCGAGAACCACGGCCAGGCTCGACCAACTCCACACCCGCAGCACCGGCCCCCGCTCTCCCTCCTCCGCTTCGAGCAGCAACGCCTCGTCCAAAGCGAGGTTCTCCGGCAACGTCGGCAGGGTCAAAGGTAAAAAATCCATGATCCATCCAGGGACGACCCTTCGGCACCTTTGCGTTCTCACGGCTGTTTTTGTACGCTGAACCCATCGAAGGAGTGCATCATGGGTGAGCGTTACATCTTCACCATTCGACAGCTGACCAAGACCTACAACAACAAGGAAATCCTCAAGGACATCTGGCTCGCCTTCTATCCGGGGGCGAAGATCGGCGTCATCGGGCCGAACGGCTCCGGTAAGTCCACCTTGTTGCGCATTATGGCAATGCAGGATCGCGACTTCGTCGGCGAAGCGGAGCCGGCCCCGGGGATCACGATTGGCTACGTCCCGCAGGAACCGCAACTGACTCCCGGCAAAACCGTCCTGGAGAACATCGAAGAGGCCGTCGCTCAGAAGCGGGAGATCCTCCGGCGGCATCAGGAGATCGGCGATCTGTTGGCCGACCCCAATGCCGATTTCGACAAGCTCATGGACGAGATGAGCAAATTGCAGGACATCATCGACGCGCAGAACCTTTGGGAGCTCGATCGTCAACTGGAAGTGGCGATGGATGCCATGCGCCTGCCGCCGGGAGAGGCTCCCGTCGAACAACTCTCCGGCGGGGAACGCCGTCGCGTGGCCCTGTGCAAAACCTTGCTGCAACAACCGGATCTGTTGCTGCTCGACGAGCCGACGAACCACCTCGACGCGGAGAGCGTGGCTTGGCTTGAGCATCACCTCGAACAGTACCCGGGGACGGTCGTGGCGGTGACCCACGACCGTTATTTCCTGGACAACGTGGCCAAGTGGATTCTCGAATTGGATCGTGGCCGCGGCTACCCGTACGAGGCAAACTACACCGGCTGGCTGGAGAAGAAGAAGGCGCGGCTGGAGATGGAGGAAAAAGCCGAGTCCGCCAGCCCTGTCTCTTATACACATCTCCGAG
>JAOAAM010000017.1 GCA_026418875.1 Gemmataceae bacterium
CCCTTCGTTGTCGCGGCTGATGGTGGCGTGCAGACGGGAGACGTCGGCCAACAGCGGCACATCCACCGGAGCGTCGCCCGTCGCTTGTCCCAAAGTGACGCGGCTGCTCAAGCAGATCAGATAGCCGCCGACTCCGTCGATCCACAGCAGCATGCGGCGTGGCAGACCGAACCGCGATTCTACCAAGGGAGCCGCCGAATCGTTCGTTCCAGGCGACCTGGAGTGGGCCGCTTGGGTGGTTTCAGGCTCGATCGACTTCCAAGCGTCGGCCCGGGCCTTGCGTGGTTCGACGGCCTGCGGGGCGACAGCCAGGACGATGTCGGCGAATTGGACCACCTCGCGCCACCGTCGTTCGCGCCAGGCTTCGTGCAGGTTCAAGATGGCTTGCTGGTAGACCTGCTGGCGTTGCTGCAATTGCGACTGGAAGTCGTCCAGCCCGGGAGTCGGCGGGGCCAACATGCGGTGGATGCGTTCGACTTGGTGCAGGGCGGCGGGGAAATCACCGGCATCGGCGAGTTCCCGGGCCAACAGCCAGGCTTGGGCGGCCTCGTCGAACGGGTGAAGCTCGTCTTTCTGGACACCGCGATCGCGAAGTCGAGCGATGGCCTCGGCGGCCCGTCCCGGTCGACCGATTTCCAAGGCGGCCCGGGCTTCAGCCAAGCCCAATCGCAGCAACTTCTGCCGCAACTGCTCCACGCCGGGATCGTTCGGTGCCCAAAGCTCCGCCTGCTGCAAGTCCTCCCAGGCGGAAACCACGGCATCTTGCCGCAGGTGACGCTCGGCCCGTTCGACGTAGCGGCGGATCAACTCCTGCCGCAGTTGCAATGTCCGCTTGTGGTCGCGGGCATTGGATTGGGCTAGCAAGCGGCTTGCGTCTTCGAGCCGTCCCGCTCGGAGAGCCTCGCGGATCTGCCGATGCGTCAACCAGGCCAGGCCGAACATGGTTCGTCCATCGGGTGGGGGCCGAGCTTCCGCAGGGCGTGAGCCTCGGCCAGGTTCCCCATCAGGATACGCAAATTCACCGGCGATGCGAATGGACCGTGGCATGGGAGCCGCTGCGGCGTGATCAACCCGGGGCGACGCTCGGCCCCCGCCTCTTGTCGCCGCCTCTCGATAACTTGAGCCGGTCAACCAGCGGGGGTTACGGCCCCACGCTCGTCGCCGGCTCATCCAAGCTTCTCTTCCCGCATCGACGATACGGGCAGACGATCAATGGTCGTCGTCTTTCTCGACTTCGCCCTTCAGGGCGGCCCGCACTCGTTGCAGCACGGAGTCATGCTCGGCGGCGTCGTCCTTCTCCGCGCTGCCGACGCTGCCGCCGTGGCTTGCTTCGCTAAGCTCCTGGGCTCGCTTCTGGATTTCGACATCGGTCTGCAACTTGTTCAGCCGTTGCTTGATCTTGTCCAGCCGGCTGCCTTCACCCGTCGGCAGCTTGCTCTCGGTCCGCATCAGCTTGAGCGTCTCCAGGTCGGCTTCGAGCAAGGCCACTTGCGTCAGCAGTTCCTGCTGCTGGCTCTTCATTTCCTTCTGGGTGGCCATCGCGGCGGCTAATTTCTGCTCCCGGGCCGCGAGCAGCTTCTCCTTGCTGGCCACCTCCCGCTTCAGGGCAGCGAAGTAGCTGGCTTCGCGATCCAACAGCCGCAAAGCATCGCTCCGCTTGTATTCCTTGCCTTCGTACTTCACGAACTTGACCTTCGCCTCGATCTCCTCCGCGGCCGAGGCCAACTCTTTCTCCATCGACTTCAATTTGGCCTGCTTGCGCTCCAGTTCCTTGCGAAGCTCCTTGACCTCGTGTTCGTACTTGGCGATGGCCGTCCAGTTCTTGTCCATGTCCTTGGTGAGCTTGCTGATGTCGAGTTTCAGCTGCTCGATTTGGACTTCGGGCGGGACCTGTTTTTCGATTTTGTCGACGGTTCGTTGCCACAGGGCCGGACCCACGCCAGTGAACCACACCGCGGCGATGCCCAAACCCGCAGCCACAGCGAGACTTGTTCCGATTTTGCAGCACTTCATGGTCTATTCCCTCAATTTTGGATGCAACCGGCGGGGATGACGGTTGGGCCGCTGCCCCGTTCTGGCTTCAACACCTCCCTGTAGGATTATTCGTTCGACCGAGTCGATTATTTAAAGAACCGGATCGATGATCGCGCACAACCTGAACGACAAAATCGACCGGCGAAATCTCCGGCCGGCGACCCGCCACCGCCACTCGGTGCAACCGCCGGTGCTTGCCCCATCGGCAACGCGGCGGGCGGTCATAGATTGATTCGCAGGAAGTGCTGGATTCTTGCGCGAAGTTCGGGGAGAGGCAATGGCGGGAAAAATGATCGTGCTGACGGGGGCGACGCGGGGGTTGGGCCGAGCCTTGACTGCCGGGTTCGCCGAGTTGGGCCACACGGTCATTGGCTGCGGTCGGAGCCAAGCGGATGTGGAGCGGCTGCGGCAGACTTATCCCGCACCCCATGATTTCACCGTGGTGGATGTCGCCGACGAGGGAGCCGTCGCCCGCTGGGCCGCGGAAGTGTTGCCGCGTTACGGCGCGCCGGATCTGCTCATCAACAACGCCGCGTTGATGAACCGGCTGGCCCCATTGTGGGAGATCACGGCGGAGGAATTTGCCCGGCTGATGTCGGTGAACGTGATCGGGGTCGTTCACGTCATCCGCCATTTCGTCCCGGCGATGGTGGAGCGAAAGCGGGGCGTGATCGTGAACCTGAGTTCGGGTTGGGGCCGCAGCACCTCCCCGGAGGTGGCCCCCTATTGCGCCAGCAAATTCGCCATCGAGGGATTGAGCAAAGCGATGGCACAGGAACTGCCTCCCGGGATGGCCTGCATTCCGCTGAACCCGGGGATCATCGACACGGACATGCTTCGGCAAGCGTGGGGCGACGGGGCGGGGCGGTATCCGTCGCCGCAAAAATGGGCCGAAACCGCCGTCCCCATGCTGCTGCGCCTCGGCCCCGAGGATAACGGGAAGTCGCTGACGGTGCGATAACACCAGCCGCGAACAGGGTTGGCAACCTTCGCGCGACTCCTCGACCTGGCCGGGGGCCTTCGTCGACGTTGGCCTTGATGGGATGCGTGGACCTTGATTAACGCCTCGGCACAATCGAAACCTCGGGCTTGAAAGGGACGAAAGGCCCCTGCTGGCCCGATTTTCACGAAGGTGTCGGGCAATTCGGTTGACAGGCCCCGCCCCGGCTTGCTAGCCTCAACATAACGATTGTGCAAGTCTCGGTGCCGACGAAGCTCGCCAACGGAGCGGCCACGGTGCCGTTGTGCCTTCAATCAAGGATTTCGTGGAATCAGAGGCTCCCCTATGAAGTTGCGTGCTTGGTTGGCCGGACTGGCCTTCTCCCTCTGGTCGGTGTCGGCCGCTTTGCCTCAAGATCCCAACGCCCTCAGCCCGGACGACACGGTCCGGTTCACCGACATCCGGGAAGGACGTCGAGCCTACGTCAAAGACAACAACCCGCAAGAAGCGGAAAAGAACATCACCGCCATCAAGAAGAAAGCGCGATACGAAGTCGCCAGCCTGATCGAGTCGGCGAACACGGATCGAGGCTCCAGCGAAAGCAAGCCGATCTCGCAAGTCGTCCGGCGCTTGGTCGACTCCATCGTCGATCCGCTGGGCGCACCGGGTCGGAAATTGACCGAAGGGCAGCGGGACTTGAACTTGATCCTCTGCCAGGAAATGGTCGAACAACTGCGACCGATATTTGGGACGGCGGAAAAGGCGGGCAACCCCGACATCCTGTTGCGGATCAACGCCGCCCGGCAGCTGTCCATCCTCGGTCGAACCGGGCAAGATGTGATCGCCCGAACCGCCGTGGACATCATCAAGAACCCCAATGAACACGATGCCGTCAAGCTCTACGCCATCGAAGCCCTGGGGCACGTCTTCGCCGTGCCGCACCCGGAAAAGGAGGGGGAGTCGAACTTCAATGATAAAAACCTTGAAGTCGAGGCGGTGAAGACGTTGATCGACTTCATCGCTCGTCCCGTGAAAGTCGAACCATCGATGTCGCAAGAAGAGATCGACGCTTTTCGCTACCTGCGGCGGG
>JAOAAM010000073.1 GCA_026418875.1 Gemmataceae bacterium
AGATGTGTATAAGAGACAGACGGAAATTCGAGCCTCCCGCCTGGATTTTCTCCGGGCCGCCCCAGAGAAGCCGACGAGATTCCGCCTGATCCTCGGTGCGTTGGCCCTGTTCCTTCTCGCGGCCCCGCTGGCATTGTGGCCACGGGCCTACGCGGAGAAGATCCGCCGCTTCGCCCTGCCCTGGGTGAATGAACCGGTTCGCTACGAGTTGCGTTACTCGCAAGATGACGTCGCCATCGCTCGCGGCCAAGCGGTGACGCTCGCGGCCCACTTGGTGCCGCTGGAACCGAATGCTGTCTTGCCACAGGAAGCCTGGTTAATCATTCGGGACCAAAGCGGCCAAACCAAACGATTGGGGATGAGCCAGGAGCAGTCCCACGTTTTTTATCTCCGGTTGAAGGACGTCCAGGATTCGTTTGAGTATCGGATCGAATCGGGCCGGGCCGCGGGACCGGAACGGCGGGTGCGGGTCGTGGACCCGGTTCGCTTGGAGGTCAATTCCCCGACCATCACCATTGTCCCGCCGGAATACGCCCGCGGCGAGTCGATGCCGCCACCGCAGCAGGGCATGTTTGATCTGTCCTGTTTGCAATTCAGCCGGTTGATTTACGAGTTCCGTTTCGACCGCTCCGCTCGGAAGGCTTTCGTCACTTGGACGGCGGAGGATGTCCCCGGTGGGAATCGAACCGAGTTGGAATTGTCGCCCGATGGCAAGACGGCGAAATTCGAACTGATCGCTCGACAAACGGGACGACTAGCGTTGACGATCGTGGGCGAGGAGGACGTCCGCACGGAGGTTCCCCCTCAGACGATCAACGTCGTCGTGGACCGTGCCCCAGCGTTTGCACGATCCGTCGGTGCGGGAGAACAGCTCCGAGTGTTGTCCACGGAAGACAAGCTCGAACTCGATGTCGCCGTGGTGGATGACATTGGGGTGAGCGGAGCCGAGTTGGAGTTTCGGATCGACGAGGGGCCGATTCAAAAACGGCCTCTCGCCCTCGAGGGTGTCGGCACCCCCCAAGCGCAGACTCGATTCGCGTGGCGGCTTGCCGATCATGCACATGACGGCCAAACAGTGCAGTTCCGTATCCGGGCCACCGACAATCGAAACATCCCGGAGGCGAACCTTGGTCCGCAGTCGGTGTATGCCCCGGCGGAGAATCGCTGGTTTGCGGTCAAGCTCACCCGCGAGGCCCAACCGCTCCGGCAGCAAGAAATCACCGCCCAACGCGACGAGATTCGGAAGCGGCTCGATGAACTCATCGAGGAGCTTCACGGAGAACGTCGGCGGTTGTACAAGGCGCGCGCCGAGTCGAACCAAGCAGCCCAAATGACTCCCGACGTCGCTGAGCAACTGCGTGACCTCCGTAAAGAGCATCAGCAGAACGAGAAGTCGCTCGATGAACTGACACGCCAAGTGGATCAAATCCCTGAGCTACGCCCATTAGCGCACCGCCTGCAAGACGTCTCGGATCAAGAGATGCGTCAAACGGCCAATGCCTTGGCCTCAGCGGAGCGCGAGCGGCAAGCATCGGCTCCCCGTGACAGCCAATTGGGCCAAGCAGATCAAGCTTTGGAGTCCGCCGTCAAAAAGCTCGAAGAACTAAAACAGCAGAACGACCGACTGGCAGAACAGCGGCTGGATCGGATGCGCGTCGAGCAGTTAGCCGAACGCGAACAACGACTCGCGGAACAGGCAGCATCTTCGCCCCCTGAAAAGAGGTCCGAGTTAGCGAATCAACAAGCCGCACTGGAGAATGAACTCAACTCCCTGATGAACTCGAGCGAACCCCTGCGACAGGCGCTGCAAGCGGCTCAAGCGCAACGCGCCCAGGAATTGGCGGAAAAAGCACGAGAATTAGCACACCAGCAGCGTGAATTGGCACAAGCGATCGACCAATCGCAACGTGAATTCATGCGTAGCGAAGTGGGTGAACTCGCGCAACGGCAGCGGGAACTCGCCGAAAAAGCGAACCGGTTGGGACAAGAGACGCAACAAGCGGTCGCGGCCGCCCAATCCCGGCCGTTGGAATCAGACAAGGCTCGTGATGCGGCCAAAGAGCTGGAGCAGGGGAACATCGCCGATGCGTTGTCCAAACAGGAACAGTCGGCGCAGGAGTTGGATCGACTCGCCAACGACCTCCAACGCGCCATCGACCTCGCTCGGGATCCGAAGGAGGCGGCGAAGCAACTGGCACGCTGGCAAAACGATCTGAAGAACCGTGTCCAGGAAGAAGCGAAGGATTGGGCGCCCGATCCCGTAGACCCTGAACGCCTGAAAGAATGGCGACAGGAGCAAGAATCGCTTCGGCGTGCTGCCGCGCAGGTACCGGTGCCGGAGAAAGACTCGTCGGCCCGGCGTGAAAAGCAGGAAGCTCTGGACCGGGCGGCAGATGCTGGCCGCGACCTCGAGCAAGGCGACACGGCGAAAGCGACAGCCAACATGGAAAAAGCACGCCAAGCCATCGAACGCCTCGCCGACCGCTTGCCCAATATGCAGCAACGCTGGGCCGCCGCCCGGGATGAAGTCCATCGCTTGCGGAAAGAGCAAGAAGAATTGGCACGCCAAGGGGAGCAACTGGCCGCCTCTACTCCGCCCGATTCCGACAAGTCGCCAGAGGCAGCCACGGAACAGCAGAAACGCGTGTCCGACGCGGCACGGAAACAGGCCGACTTGTTGGACCGCTTCAATCGCCTGGACCTTCCGGGTTTTCAGCCGAGGCAGGAGCGTGTTCGCCGAGCCATGGAACAAGCGTTGGATGATCTTCAATCAGGTCAACGAGCCGATGCCGCCATCGCTCAAGCCGAGGCTAAACGTCAGTTGGAACGACTTGAGCAAGCATTAAACGGCCAGCGCCCAGTCGACGAGAAAGTTGCGGAGTTGGCCCGGCGGCAGCAAGACCTGGCGACCCGCGCCGAGCAAAATCGCCAATCGTCGGAAGCAGGTGAAGCTCGCAACCGACAGGCTCAGCAATTGGCCGAAGAGCAGAAGCGCCTCGCGCAGGAGGTCGCCAACCTCCCGCCGACCGAGGCGAACCAGAGACAGAGTCAAGCCGTCGAGGCAGCTAAGAAAGCCGAATCCGCGTCGCGTCAAGGTCCACAGCCGTTCGCCGAGGCCGCTGCACAAGCCGCACAGCGTCTCGCGGATTGGGCGCGTCAACTGGACCAGGGCGAAGCCGACGCGGCCAGGGCCAGACGCTTAGCCGATCAACTGCGCGAGTTGGCCAACCAGGCGGAACAGAAGAATGAACCGCGCGCCATCGACGAACTGCGGAAAAAACAGCAGCCAATCCAGGACGAGGCGCGGCAAATCCGCAGTGGACCCGATGCCACCCGGGAAAAGCAGAAAGCCGCCGACGCGTTGGCTGAGCTTTCCCGCAAACCCTCGGAACAATTACCGGCAGCGCAACGGCAAGCAGCCGACGCCCTTCAGGAATTAGCCGATCGTTTGACCCGGCGAGATTCTCCCGCCCCGGCCGAGCGGCCGTCGCCACGTTCGGCGGAAGAGTTAGCGCAGCTGCAACAACGACTGATGGAACAGACCCGCGAGGCGCGTCGTGAGGCCGCACAACGCCCCGCCGAGCAGTCCGGCCGGGCGGCCAAGGAAATGGCACGACAGCAAGGTCAGTTGCGAAATGAAGCGGCACGGCTGCCCCGTCAGGAACGCACGAACGCCCTGAGCGAGGCCCGGGAGGCCATGCGGCAGGCAGAGCGGGCTTTGGACCGTGGCGATTGGGAGCAGGCCGAGCAACAGCAGCAAGCCGCCTCGCGAGCATTGGAGCGATTGGCACAGGAGGTCGCGCGGAATCGCCCCGAGCCGGGGGAGCCGAACCCCGCGGGTCTCCCTCGCCCCGAGCAGGTGGATCAAGCACGTCAGCTGGCCCAACAGCAGCGGGAATTGCGGGACGCCGTCCAGCGGGCCGTGAGCCAACGGACGCAACAAGATCGGGATGCCGCAGAGCGGATGTTGCGCGAACTCACGCAGGAGCAGCAGGCCATTGCCGACGCTGCGGCGGAGATGGCTCGGCAGCAACAACCTGGAACTCCGCAGGCCCAGAAGGCACAAGATGCAGCCACCAGTGCCCGTCAAGCTCGCCAACAACTGCAAAATGGATCGTTCAACGCGGCGCGACAATCGGGTGAATCGACCGGCGAGCAACTCCGCCGACTCGCGGAGGCCAGCGAGGGGGCCCAAGCCCGGGACGCGCAAGGTCTGGCCCAGCGCCAAGACGCCTTGAATCAACGCCTTGCGCAGCTAGCGGACGATCCGGTGGCGCGGCAAGCCCAACAAGGACTGCGCCAGCAAGAGTTGCAGCGGCAAGCCGCGGAGTTGGGCCGACAATTGGCCCAACAGGCCGAACAAGCTCAGGGCGAACCGCGTGAAGCATTTCGCCAGGCGGCCCAATCCGCACAGCGGGCCGATAACCTCATGCAGCAGGCACAACAACGTCAGTCCGAAGGCAACGCCACGGCTCGGCGTTTGGCCCAACGCCTCGCCGCCCGCGACCTCGAACGTGCCGCGCAAGCAGCCCAGCGTGCCAGCGGCCAGCCCGCGAACGAGGAGCAGGCACCGGCGGCACGGCGGCAACTTGGCTCCGCGCTCCAACAAGCACAAGCGCAAATGCGGCAAGCACGGGAGCAGTTGGGCCAGAATCAGCCGCAAAACGCTCAGCAAGCAATGCAGAACGCCGCCCAGGCACTTCAAAAAGCCGCCCGCTCCTTCGACGCGCGGAATTCACCCGGCCAGCCCCCCCTACAAGCGAACGGCGAACCGCAGAATGACGGTAGCGCCTCGGGTGCCGCCATCGATCTGACCCGCTACGGACCCGACGCGGTCAAGTATAAAGGCAAGCCCTGGGGCGAATTGCCCGGTGAGTTACGCACTCGAATCATTCAGGACATGAAAGCGCAATTCGGCGACGACTATGGTCGAATGATCAAACTTTACTTTGAACAAATCGCAGACCGCAAACCGATGGACCGGCCATGATTCGCCATTCGCTCCGTTGGCTGACGCTGACTTGTTGCTCGCTGAGCGTGTTGACCTCTCCGGTGGCGGCGGCCCCGAAAGAAAAGTCCGCCTTGGAGCAATCCATTGATCGAGCGTTGGTTTTCTTGGCGGGAACACAAGACCGGGAGGGTGCTTGGGGTGCAAATTACCGAGGTCGAAACCCGGCCATCACCGCCCTGGCCGTCATGGCGTTCCTCTCCGCGGGACATGTCCCCGGCGAAGGAAAGTATGGCGACATCGTCCAACGCGGCATCGACTTCGTCCTGCGCTCACAAGCTCCCAATGGCTTGATCGCCAATGAGGGGCACTACGAAATGTATCAGCACGGCATCTGCACGCTGATGCTCGCCGAAGCCATCGGCATGTGCGAAGGGAAGCAAGCGGATGAAGTCCGGCAACGATTGGAGAAAGCCGTGCAAATCCTGTCTCTTATACACATCT
>JAOAAM010000165.1 GCA_026418875.1 Gemmataceae bacterium
CCCGCCAGCATCGGTCGATTGCAAGTCCTCGGTGCCCTCCGCGACTCTCCCGACTTCCGCGTCCTGCTGGCCTATGATCCGGCCCTGAATCGCCGGGTCTGGATCACGATGCACGTGGGTGCCGCTCGCCCCGATGAAGTCCGGCAGCGAGAGATCACCCGGCTGTCTCGATTACGTTGGGTCGGCGGCGGAACCGAGAACGATTGGCATTGGGATGCGTGGCTGGCACCGCTCGGCGTCCCGCTCCGCCAATTGGTCCAACAACAACGCCTGGCCTGGCACGATGCCGCTGCCATCCTCGAAAATCTCGCCCACGAACTGGTCATCTCTGTCGAAGAAGGGTTGTTACCTGAACAGCTCCACCTCGATCAGGTTTGGGTAGGTGCTGAGGGTAAAGTGCAACTGCTGAGTTTCTGCTGGTCTGACGGGCCTGGCGATGAGGGAACCGCGGTTGCCGCACACGACAAATCCCAGCCCTCTCCCGATGATCGCGCGGTGGACTTGCTGCGTCGGGTGGCGGTCATTTTGCTCGAGGGGCAGCCACGCGAGGGGGGTGAGGCCCGGGTGCGTGCTCCGTTGCCTCGATCCGTGGCCGCCGCACTCAGCCGACTCTTCCCCGGGCCGAATCGCTGGTCCACGCCCAAAGAGTTCCGCGACGAATTGCGGCGCTTGGCCGGCCAGCCGGACGAGGTCACGCGGGGGCGTCGGTTCGGGCAAATCGTCGTGATGCTGCTGGGGGCGTTACCGTTCTCGTTGTGCCTCCTCGCGCAGCCGTTTCTCGGTGAACTGTGTCAGGACCTTTTCCGATGGCAGGAGCTTGAGACCCAAGCGCAGCGGATGCAGCGTGTCGCGGCTGCCGACCTCGCCCTCGGCATGCTGAATCCTGACCCGCAAGTGCGGCTAACGGCCGTGCTTCGTTGGCCAGCCGAGCAACAAAAAATCGACGCCGCGCAGCGCGAGGTGGAACATGCGAAAGCGCTCCGCGACATTCGCCTGCGGACGATGTTTCCTCCGCTACGACGAGCCTTGGAACACCAAGTGACAGAGCAGAAGGGTGGTGAGGGATCCATCTCCGTTGGTGCCGAGTTCCACGAGTCCAACTCTCCGCCTCTGACGCCTGCTGCCCAGGCCCGAAAGAGAATTTGGTTGCTCCTCCTCCTTGCCGGGGTGTGGTCTCTCTCGACGGCGATCTTCCACGGCGGCTGGTCGTTCCGAGTCGTCGGCGTGCAGGTGGTTCGGGAGGACGGTCGGCCCGTCGATGTGGTCCGAGGTGCTGCCCGTGGCTTGCTCTTTTGGGCCCCGATCCTCACCCTCTGGTTCCTGGCGGAGCTGTTCGGCCACTGGTACTGGCGCGATTGGCTCGACGTCGAGCATCGCCGGTCTGCAATGTGGTTATTGTGGGCGTCCGTCTACCTCTGGCGGGCCGGGGCCGTATTGCTGCTCGCTTACCTCGTCGCCGCGTTGTGGCAACCTCAGCGGGCACCGCACGACCGAATCCTCGGGACTTATATTGTCCCGAGGTGATTCGGGGGCCACGTCGGTTCGGCTGATCGACTACCTGCGCGGCAGCTCCTTGATGTAGATATTCTTGAACCACAGCCGGTCGCCGTGGTGCTGCAACTCGATCGGACCGGTTTCGGGAAGTTTGTCGAATCCGAACGGGGCATAAGGTGCTAACG
>JAOAAM010000187.1 GCA_026418875.1 Gemmataceae bacterium
CACATAACCGCCGTCGCCGCCGGGACATTCTCGTGCAAAGTCCGGGACACAGGAAGAGGGGCGAGGGCAGACGTCGGCGTTACCACCCACCAATCCGAAACCACGGCCCCCCTCGGTTCGGCCGGCATCCATGACTCCGAAAGACAAGGCAACTGCACCCGACGATGAAGCGATCGACGACTTCGACGTGGTCGAAGAGGAACCCGCGGAAGTCGGGACGCTAACGAGAAGCCAAGAAACTTCCGGCGCAAGCCGCAGTTCTCGCCGCAAGTCGGACCAACGGCCCGATTCCCGGAAACCCGGGCGAAAGACGCCCGTGATCAATGCCGCCGACATCGGCCGTTGGCGCGTCGTGCTTATCAGCGTGACGATCGAGATGATCGGCGTCGTGTTGCAGGTAATTGCCACGGCACTGCTCATCGGCATGGCCCTACTGACCGCTTTTAATCTCGGCAATCCGGGGAGACGTGCGGAGTTGCCCGTGTTCGTTGTCCTGGCGGCCGTCGGTGCCGTCCGGGTGGTCAGCCGCGCCCTGTTGATCGCCGCCCCGACGCGGAACAACGCATCGACTTGGGCTGCGGCAGCGCTGTTGGCGGGATTGGCAGCGCTCGCCATGGACCTGCTCTCGATCGGGTCGCCCATCGCCCGGTACTTCGGCTCGCAGACTCTCGGAGTCGTCGCCTGGATCTTGCAAATGGTCTGCCTCAAAGCCATTGCCGAATCGCTTCGCGCTCGTGAAGCCGCCGAATCGTTCAGGGAAAACGCCTTTTACCTCGCGGCAATTCTTACGATCGAAATTTTCAGCGTCGTCGCGCTGATCACACTGATGTTTGTTAAGTCGTCGAGGAGCGCGGGGGGCAGTCCGCTATCCACGGCATTTGGCTGCCTTGGCACGGCTCTGCGTATCACATGGATCAGCCTGATCCTCCGCGTCGTTGTGACCTACCTCCTCGCCCTCCATCGGCTGAGAGAAAAATTGCGCGGTCGCTTGGCCGCGGCGGTGGCAGACAAGGAGAAAGAGGCCGAGGGACAGGACGACGCATGACGGAACCGCCTCCGCTCAAACAAGGGAGCCAAGAATTCGGCTGCACCGGGTCAGGCGAGCCAACCAGGACTCCGGGGGATCAAATTGCCTCCGGGCCGCGCTCCCCGGTGCGAATGCGGATGCAATCCTCCAGGGGCAGCACGAAGATTTTTCCGTCGCCGATGCGGCCCTCGGGACCGGTGCGGCCCGCCTCGATGATGGCGTTGATCGTCGGTTCGACAAAGTCCTCGTTGACGGCGATCTGCAATTGCACCTTGCGCAGCAGGTTGACGGCCAATTCTCGGCCCCGGTACATCTCCGAGTGCCCCTTCTGGCGGCCAAAGCCTTGAACGTCGATCACGGTCAAACGAAACACTTCCACCCGCGCCAGCGCTTCCTTCACTGCTTCCAATTTCGATGGCTGAATGATGGCCAGGATGAGTTTCATCGCGGTGTTCCTCGCGTCCCGCCCCTACCCCGGAGGCATTACTTCCTCTAACTCTCCCCGGCCATCTTCCGGCGGCTTGAGCGATCGTCAACTCGGCAGGGAACGATGGTCGCCCCGTGGCTCAGGTACGATTCATCCACCGGGTAGTTCGCAAATTGAATTGTATAATGGGCCTCAAACCATTTCTGAATATCGGGCAAAGCCCCTGCGTCGTACTCTGGCGTCACGCACAAGGTTCGGCCGTATTCCTCGGCCCGGATCTCACCCTGCTCGACGATCAAGCGACCGGCTTTGATGACGTAGCGCGGCAATTCAAACATTGCCCGACGGTCCGGGTTCGGCGTGTACACTGTCACGTCGCCATCGGCACCCACGCCCAGATGTCCCTTGTGCGGCAAACCCAACATCCGCGCCGGGGCCGCCCGGGTGATGATCGCAATCTCGTACAGCGAATATTCCCGGTCCAAGTCCTTCAAAACCGATCGTTCCAAAACCCGCGGATGCACCCGCTTGAGCACTTCCTGCCGGTACGTGCGATCCATGAGCAACTGCACGATTTCCGGGTACGCCAGGAAAGAGCCGCCGTTGGGGTGATCCGTGCTCATGGCCACGCGCCAGGGGTCTTGCACCAACAAGTACCACTCCAGACCGATGGCCCATTGCAAGGCATGGACAAAACTTTTATCGCGGTAGGTAATTGGCACGATGCCGCAACCGGCTTCCATCTCGGTGTCGGCGTTGGTCCACTTTCGACCCGTCACCTTGTGCAGGTAGTAGCCGAGAGGGCCGTCGCCGGTCATCGAGGTGGTTTCGCCGAACAATACCTGCCCCACGTCGACGGTGATGTTCGGATGGGAATTGACATAATCCGCCACCTCGGGGACACGCGAGCGGAAGGTGTCCTGATCGTCCGAGCCGCCGGCGTAGCTATGGAACTGGATGTGCGTCAGGTGGGCGCGTCGGCCCTCGAGGGCTTGCATGGTTCCGAGCGTCGTCACCCAATTCCCGGGCAGGCCGAGGTTGTTGCAGTGGATGTGCACCGGATGCGGCAGGCCCAAGTCTTGCACGGCCTGCGCCAGCCCGGTGATGATCTGTCGCGGCGTGCAACCAAAGAATTCGACCGGTTCGTCCAGCCCGTGGACGTTGTCGCCCCCCTCTTTCCACACTTCCACGCCGCCCGGGTTCACCAGCTTGACCGCATACCCTTTGGCCGCGCTCAACAGCCAGGCGACGAACGCCCTCAACCGCTCCGGCTCCTTGGCTTGAATTTGCTTCAGGACATAGTGATTGTTGCCGAAGAGGACGAAGAACCCCTTGTCGATGATCGGCGTGTCGTGAAACTCCTCGTGGGCATGGCGAGCGCTAAGGGGGGGGATGGCGGCATCGAAGGCCGTCGTGTAGCCCAGGCCGGCGTACAAATAGCCCGTGGCGAAGGTGCTCGGCACGCTGCCGGTCGTGCCGCTGCGGGTGATCGGCGTGCGCTTCACCACCCGGGCTTTCCGCTTGTCCTCCGGGCGCATCTTTCGCGCCAGGTTCACTTTCGGCCCGGCGATGTGGGCGTGCATGTCCACCCCGCCCGGCATCACCACCATCCCCGTGCAATCGATCGTCTTGTCCGGCGCGAGGGGTTGCCCCGAGGCGTCGGTCGGCGGCCCCGCCACGACTTTCCCTTCGAGAATCCAGATGTCGCGGACCTCTCCATCGATGCCGTTGATCGGGTCGTAAACCGTTCCGTTGGCAATTCGCAACAGCATGAAGCGTCTCAGTGTGAAGCGTCTCAGCTCAGGGCAGGCAGGCTGTCCCCTTCCTCAGGCAGTCCACTTTTAGTCAAGAGATTGGCGTCGCGACCGGCCAGTTATTCGGGCAGCGGTCGGTCCTTGGTTTCCGGGGCAAACCAGATCACGACGACGCCCACCAGGTAGATCAGGCTGACCAAGGTGCAGGCTTGCGGGTAGCTGCCGCCCAGCGATCGGAGCAAGGCCCCTGTCTGCAAGGCCCCGATGGCGGCGAGGATGCGGCCGAAATTGAAGCTGAACCCCTGCCCCGTGGCCCGGATCCGTGTGGGGAACAATTCGGGCAAATAGAGCGGCAGCCAGCCATAAAAGGCCGCCGTGACCAGACCCAGCACGAACACCGACAGCAAAAACCAGGTGTCAAAAGCCGTGTTCGTTTGAAAAAACACCCAGGCGGTGGCCAGCGATCCGAGGCACAGCCCCAAGTAAGCCTTCCGCCGACCCGCGACATAGCCGAGCATCGCCCCGGCGAATGAGCCGACAACGGCACCCGAGGCCGAGCTGAACTGGGTCCATTGCTTGGCGTACTTGCCGGATTCCCCCAGGGCTTGGCCCAGTTGATCGGCCCAATTCGCGGTCCACATCACCGACGCCCAGGTGACCAGCAGCGGCACCGCGCTGAGCGACGTGCCCAGCGCCAGCCGTCGGTAGATCGTCCGACGACCCTCCCAAGTTTCGCCGGATCGCGCCAGGAAACGGTGGACCGGGAAGACATAGCCGGCTGCCACGACGAGCAGGCCGACCAGGGTGACCACCAGCCGGGTTAGCCAGCCGCTCTCGCGCGACCAGACATACATAATGACTCCACATGCCGCCACGCCCACGAGCACGCCGAGCAAGTCGGTGGTGGCCCAAGAGGCAGTCCGGCCGCCCCGTTTCTCGCGCAACCAGCCTTCCGATTCCGGGACGAACAGGCGAATGAACAGGGTGAGGACGGCGGGCAACATGCCCATCAACATCAGCATGCGCCAGCCGGAATTCGCGGCCAGCCGATCGACGAACGTCGCGGGCAAACCGATGGTCAACAGGAACGACGACAGCGTTTCACGAACTTCGACGATGCTCAGGCTCAAAAGGGCAACGAGAACATAGCCGAGGTTCGCCGCCGCACCGATCAGCCCGGCCAGCAGGCCGCGGGAGCGTCCGCCCCACACCTCCATCACCAGGGCGACGCCCAGCGACCACTCCCCCCCCATGCCCAGAGCCGCGACGAAGCGGACGCCAGCCATGTGCCAAGGATGCGTCACGAACGCGCCCAAACCGCTGAACAAGGCATAAGTCAGGATGCTCAGGGCCATCGCCCGGACTCGCCCAATCCGGTCGCCCAGCCAGCCGAACAGCACGCCCCCCGCTGCGGCTCCAACGAGAAACCCGGCGATGATCGTGCCGTTCCACGGACCGATCGCCCGATCTTGCTCCGCGCTGGCCAGTCCCTCGACCCCGACCAACTCAATCAACGCCGGTCGGGCCACCACCGGGAACAGCCCCATCTCAAAGCCGTCGAACAACCAGCCCAGCAGGGCAGCCACCAGGGCCAGCCACCGCCCTCGATCCAGTCGCTCCACGGGCACTGCGGCGTCGGCATTCACGGGGATTTCTTCACCAAGTGCTGATCAAACCAATCCGCGATGAGGGTAAAGTCTTTGTCGATCCCCAACCAACCGTGTGCCGCCCCAGGTCGAACGACCAGGTTGCACGGCACGTTCTTCTCCTTCGCCTTGGCAATGAAAATTTCCGATTGCTGGATCGGCACCAGTTCGTCCTTGTCGCCATGAATCAACAGGACCGGTGCGGTCTTCTCGGTGACGAGTTGTGTCGGAGACACCGACTTCATGATCTCACGCCGTTTCTCGGCAGAGACCGGTTCCCAGCCCTTGTTCGGATTCAGTTCGCGGAAATCGAACGGTGCGGCGAAACCCCGGGACAACAGGAAGTCGAAGCCGTCGCGCCCCTCGGCCCCATAGTTCAAAAAGTCGGTCGGGGGAAAGAATCCCGCGGCGGCTTGCACCCGGCTGGAGCCGCGATCCACCGGGTCTTTGGCCTTCGGGTCGCCATCCCGATTGCCCACCGCCAGCATCAACGACAAATGGCAGCCCGCGGAGGCCCCCATCACCCCGATCCGATCCGGGTCGATGCCGAATTTGCCTGCGTGGTAGCGGATGTACCGCACGGCCCGGTGCATGTCCTCGACGCATTCCGGCACGGTGAACTTCGGTTGGCTCCCATGCACCACGGCGAAGATCGTGTACCCCCGACCAATCAACACCCGGACGATCGGCGTCAATCCGTTGATGGCATCATGCGACGAGACCCAGCCCCCGCTCACCACCAACACCACCCCGACTCCCTTGGCCTCGCTCTTCGGCGTGAACACATCCATTGTCAGGCAGGTGCCCAATTTTCGGCCATAGATCACGTCCGGCTGGCGCGACCACGCCACCGTTCGCTCCTGGGCCGCAACATTCCATGCCAGAACGAACACGCTGAGCAACGTCAAAAATCGCATACGTTCGCCTCTTGCGGATGCACCCATGGGACCCATGCGGAGAAATTGGCAACCCAGACTGCGACTGGCAAGCCGTCGGCGAAAAATCATTAGCGCATTTCCACCGCGAAAAAGAAAAGCGGAGGGTTCGTGCCACAACCAGGCAGGAAGCCCTCCGCATTCGTCTCCGTGTCACGCTTACGACAGGATGCCGCTGATGACCTCGCCCTTGACCAACTCCCGCGGCTGGTTGAGGTGGTTGTAGACAATCGTCGAGGGGCTGATCCCGACGCTGTGGTAGATGGTGGCGAGCAAGTCGCACGGGTGGACCGGATTCTCCACCGGGGCGCTGGCGGTCTTATCCGACTTGCCGTAGACAATCCCACGCTTGACCCCGGCACCGGCGACGACGCAGGTGTAGCAGTAGGGCCAATGATCGCGGCCATCGTCGCTGTTGTTGTTC
>JAOAAM010000221.1 GCA_026418875.1 Gemmataceae bacterium
CCTCTCTGGTCTCGGGGGCTCGGAGATGTGTATAAGAGACAGCCCGAGCTGTGCGGAACGCCACCTCCGCCTGATCCACATGTTCGGGTGTGGCGATGGGGATGTGGCCCAATTCATCCCAACCGCCGGCAGACACGGGCAACACGAGCGTATCGCCCGGCCGAAGATCGCCCGCGTTCTCGAGGATTCGACTATCCTTCGAGCCTCGCCACAACACGCATTTGCGGTTCGGGTCAACCTTCACGCGGGCCGACCGCTTCTCGTCTCTCTCGGGTTCGACGCTCGATCCGAGCAGATCCCCCTCGGGTGGTGGTTGCTCTTGAGTCAGCCATTTTCGGACGCGGGAAATCGGAACCGTCATGCATTCGGCCGAGCTTGGCGGGAGCAGGGCGACGATGTCCGGCCAATGCTTGGGTTGAGCCGTTTCGTCGTCGATCAAGTCGGCACGCCAGCAGACTTGAACGTCCGGCTCACTGGCGTCCGACCCGTGAATAAAGAGCGAGACTTCCGGGTCTGGCGTCGGCCTCGGGCTAGTCTGGCACCAGAAATCAACGTATGCCGGCAGCATCACCGGGGCGTTCTTGGTTGCGGTGGGCGCTAACAGATGGGACGGAATCCGGCCCGGGTTGTCGAGTTTCGCCAAAATGGCATGGAACGCGTCGATACCGAAGTCGATGACGGGGGCCGTCTCGACACGCGACTTTTTCCTTCGACGCTTCGTCGAGGGACTGGATTCGGCGTCGGTCGCCTCCGTTTGGGCCTGAGCGAGTAACCAATGCCAGGTGCGTGCGAGTGCATTGCCATAGACCGGGTCGAGCGGTTTCGCATCGTCGAGCCTGCTCTCTTCCTTGATGCTTTTCTCGGCTGCGAGAATGAATGCCCTCGCTTCGATGGGTCGTCCGCCACGATTGAGCCGGCCAAACCGTTGCCGTAACGCATCTAACGAGGCGCACTCGGTCACCAACGCATCGAAGTCATAATCCGCTCCGACCTCGAGGCATTGAGTGGCCACGATGTAGCTCGTGGTTTCGCTTTTTACAGGCCGTTCCGGGCCAACCAAATTTCGCAGCCGAATTGCTTGTTGATCTCGATCGATTGGCCGCATCGAACCGATGACCAACTCGATGACCACGCCAGGACGATTCTGATGTGCTTCCCGCAGTTGGTCGTAGATTGCTTTGGCGGAAGCTATACGGTTGACGATGATGCCGACGGCAGTCGGCGGGCCACCACCTAACTCGTTTGCGATTTCCACTGCCGACTCCACCACATCGGGCACGGCGACTAATTTCGCCTTTTTTGACGCCGCGAGGCGGTTCCGCAAAGCTGGGTTTTCGCGATCCTCGTCGCTGAGGCGGATCACGTCAGCATCGCCGACTCCATCAGGCGGCGTCGCGGTCATCGGAACCACAACCATTGGCCTGACGCCGATTGGTTGTTCTGCCCATTTTTCGGGATCCAGATAGCGCCGGACATATTCGAGCGTTTGCATGAATGGTCGGCTGATATGCGCCTCGTCGAGTAAAACTAAGCTGTCGTAGGCGATGAGGGCGGCGTGAATGGGGGCAGCATTGGGAGAGACGCCGTAACCTCGGAAGAGCAGCCGCGAGCCTAATTGGTCGATGGTGGTGCAGATGATCGTCGGCTGGGTGGCCGATCGTGCCCAATGATTGTCGCGGTAGATGCCGCCACGGAGTTCCAACACATCGAGGGGCGGAGCGCTTTCTGGTCGCAGCGTCGAAATCTGGCGTAGCGCTGACGCAACGCGATCAAGAATCCCCCCTCGGCCTTCGGCATCGGCGATCTTCTGCGCGATCTTGACCGCCCGCTGATACGCCTCATCCACAATCACCCGGCGATTGACACAGAAGAAGATCCGGCGGGGCGCGGTCCGCTGTTCTTTGGGCAAGGCCGCTTGGCAGGCCAAGGCGAAGATCGCGATGTCCAGGCACGACGTCTTGCCGCTGCCGGTGGGCAGATCGATGGCACCGGGCCAGCAACCTTGGACGACTTGCCGCGCCAATCGCTTTTGCCACTCGTACGGCGGTCGACCGTGCAGCGATTGAAAATAGGCGGGAAAGTCGTCCACCATCGGCGATGTCATCCGTCGGCCCTCTGCCCGAGCGGTTTGAACAACCCATAGCCTTGGAATCGACCGGCGCAGAGCAAGATCGGGCCAACCACCGGTTCCGCGAAACGCAGGCAGACGTGAACTTGGGGCCGAGCACCCTGGCCGCCCTTCGTCGGGTAAGCCGGGAAGCCATCGCCCAAACGGGCATCTCGATCGGGAAGTTTCGGATGTCCCCGCAGGGGTCTCCGCTTGCAGATGGCCCGCGGACTGCCTCGGTGCCAACTAGTCATCCCTACTGCGACGTCGACAGGTGCGGGCAAGCCGATTCGCGGGCAGGCGGTGCTAATGATTCCGGCCACTTCCTCCTCCCAACTTGCTCGTTCTTCCAACGGATCGCATTTCGGAAAACGATCCAGCACCACGGGCGTAACACTCGCCCAGGTCGTCGCCCCGACTGTTGGACGCGCCGTCCATTCCTCTGGCTGGAGCGCCTTACGGTGCTCGATCCAATCCCGTTTGCGGACCGTCCATACCCCCAGTCGGCCTAGCATCAACTCGATCAACCGTGGCTCGCCCGTCTCATGG
>JAOAAM010000301.1 GCA_026418875.1 Gemmataceae bacterium
CGTCCCCAGCGTGTCGATGCTCTTCGGAGCGAACGGGTCGGTTCTCAACACAACATCGATTCGAGCGACGTGCTGGACCTGCTCGCCTCGATGGATTCTGGATGTGAACACATCGTTGGCACGTTGCAGCGATTGTTTCAACAGGTTGCCGACCGAGCGGCGAAGCTGATGCAAAGCTCCGGTCAGGCGATCCTTGGATGTTGCCGGAGCCGGCTCACCAAGTTCGGGTAGCGGTTTGCCCAGGGGCTGGGTGACGCTGCGGACCTCGGCCACATCTTCGATGAATCCCAACCCACGCGACAGGAATTTGATGGCTTCGCGTCCTTCCGGTGTTTGGAAGTCGGTCGGCGAGACGATCAGGACTGTGATCGGTCCGGTCTCGCCCGGGGGAAAACGCCGTTGGATCGTCTCTAACCCTTGGACACTCGGTGCCAGGGGGCCTAAGTCGCCCGTGGGTTTGAACGTCGGGGCGACCTGACTGCCCAACAACGCCAGAGGGACCAGAAGGAGCACCGAGGCCGTCCAGACCAGGACGGGCTTTCGGGCGACCAAGCGACTCAGCCGCTCCCACAACTCCCGCGATTCACGGCTCGGCCCAGCGACGCGAACCCGTCGTGGCCAAAAGGCCCAGGTTTCGGCCAAACGGAGCAACGCGGGGGTCAGTGTCAGCGAAGCGGCCAACCCGATGACCAGTGCGACCGCGATCACGGGGCCGGCATGGCGAATTTTGCCGAATTCGGCCCACATCATCATGCCCAGTCCGACCATCACTGTCCCTGCGCTGGCGGAAATCGCACCGCCGACTTGGCCCATGGCACGAATCAACCCGGGACTCGTCGGTGCACCGCTTTCCAACTCCTCGCGGAATCGACTGATCAGGAACAGGCAATAATCCGTTCCCGCGCCGAACATGATGACGATGGTGAAGACTTGGCTGATGTTGACCAGATGCACGCCCGGAATCAGGGCGATCAATGCCAAGACTTGCAGGGCGACCCAGGTGGCCACGCCGATGGTGGTCAAGGGGATCAGGACGAGCAGGGGCGAGCGATGTACGAGAAGCAGGATGACGACCACCAAGGCGACGGTGGCCCAAGTCGTCTGATCCAGGCTGCGGGCGGTCGCGCGGACCAGATCGCGGCCAACGGCCCCCGGCCCTGTGACCAAAAGCCGCAGTCCCGTCGATTCCGCGGGTGCGACCATCGGCCGGACCAACTCTTCGATGCGGTCCACCGTCGCTTGCGTCTGCAATGCCAAGTAGGGAGTGGCCAGCGAGACTTGAATCAACGTGCAGTGTCGATCCGCACTGGTCAACCGATGGCCGATCATCGGCTCGCGGTAGCTGGCGACCTGGGTGATGCCCAAGGTCGGCTCGTCTTGGGCGAGGCGGCGCACCGCTTCGACCATCGTGTCGGCCAGACGATAGTCGGACTCGTTGAGCGTCGCGTCGGGTCGTTCCAAGGCGAGGACGACTCGGCAAGCGAAAACATCTTGCGGAAACGCCTCCGCGAGAAGTTCATAACCACGGGAAACCGAGTAGTGCCGGGGGAGGAACCGGATGTCGTCATCCATGCTGTGTTGCCGCCAATCCGGAGCGATGGCGGTCAACATGACGGCGATCGCGATCCAAGCGAAACAGATCAGCCACGGATGACGGGCCGTCATTTGGCCCAATCGGCGGAACATGCGGTGAATCCCTGCTGGTTTGGCGAATTGCGGCCGGGGTCAGCCTGCGGCACGATGCTCCTCTTCGTACCGGTTGAGTTTGTTATAAAGCGTTTTCAAGCTGATCCCGAGTTCGGCGGCAGCACTTGCCTTGTGCCCGTTGTGCTTCTCCAACACGCGCAGGATGTGCTGCATCTCGACCTCGGCCAGCGATCCGCCCAAAGGCGTCGCGTGCGACGGCACCGGCGACGGGCTGACCGTCGGCATGCTCCGCGATGGCGGCATCACCGGCGTCGGCGACCGCCCGGCCCGAATGTGCGCGGGCAAGTGCTCCGGTTGCAAGGGCTGACCCCCGGAAACGATCCAGGCATATTCCATCGCATTGGCCAACTCCCGGACATTCCCCGGCCAATCGTAGTGCGTCAGGGCATCGATCACGGAGGCACCTAGTAACGGTCGCACCTGATCCATCGGCTTGCGGGCCGCCCGGGTCAGAAGATTCAACGCCAGGTCGGGGATGTCGCTGCGACGCTCACGCAAGGGCGGGAGGCGGATCTCGAACGTGTTCACCCGATAATAAAGGTCTTCGCGGAACTCATCCCGTTGAACCATCGCCCATAAATCCCGGTTGGTCGCACACAGCACCCGGACATCGGCATGCGTCGGCTCGTTGTCGCCCACCCTGCGGATCTCGCCCGATTCCAGAAATCGAAGCAACTTGACTTGAATATGGGCTTTCAGTTCTCCCAGCTCGTCCAAAAAGAGCGTTCCCCCGTTGGCCACCTCGAACAACCCTTTGTGGTCCCGCTCCGCGCCGGTAAATGCATGCTTGCGGTGGCCGAACAACTCGCTTTCGACCAGGTTTTCCGATAACGCCCCGCAATTCACGGGGACGAAGGTCATGTCGCGCCGGTGGCTCTGTTCGAAGATCGTCCGCGCGACGAGTTCCTTGCCGGTCCCGGTTTCGCCGAGAATCAGCACGGTCGAATCGGTGGGGGCGACTGTAGCGATGAGCCGATGCTGTCTCTTATACACATCTCCGAGCCCACGA
>JAOAAM010000420.1 GCA_026418875.1 Gemmataceae bacterium
GCCGCGGGGGGAGCGAGGCGGCGCGAAGGTGTGCGGCTCGCTGGTTGGAACAGCGCGGCGGGCCCATTATCTGGCTGGCCGAGGCCCTCGATCCCGCGGGGCGCATGGCGGGGTGGCAGGCAGGTGCTCAAGCCGTCCTCATCCTGCCGCTGGCACCCGGCGAATTGGCGATCCTCGCCACACGGTTGATGCACCAGCACGACGAGTGGCAGCGGTGGCAGGCACGGGCCGAGGAGGCGGTGCAGATCAATCAGACGCTCATTCAACTTTACGGGCAGATCGATGCGGACTTCCGCATCGCCCGCCGCATTCAGCGTTCCTGCCGGCCGACGAGTCTGCCCGAGGTGGGTCAGGCTCGCTTCGCCGTCTGGCACCGGGAGCGAATCGGCAGCACCGGCGATTTTTACCACGTGCTCCGCGTCGACGAGAGGAACGTGGCATTCCTGCTGGGCGATGTCTTGGGACAAAGCCTCACTGCCAGCATGCTGGCGATTTTTCTGCACCAGAGCGTTCAGACGAAAGACATTCAAGGTCAGGCGTATCGCATCGTGCCGGCCGATGAGGTATTGCATCGTCTCGATCGTCAGTTGGCGAGCCTGGGGGTGCCCGAACCGCCGATGGTTCGTTTGACGTATGGGATTCTCGATGCTTTCTCCGGAGAGTTGCATTATTCCTGCGCCGGCAACACGCCGCCCTTGTGGCTACCGGCTGGCGAAGGACCGCCGCAGTTCTTGCGTCTGCCTGGGCCGCTGCTGGGCACGGGGGCTGGCAAATTCCCGGTGGCAAGGCACCAATTCCACGATGGCGATCGTCTGCTGCTCTTCACCGACGGTTTGTACGGCACGGCCCCAAACCAGTGGGATCAACTCGCGGCGGCTGCCCATCGTCATCGTCACCGCCCCTTGCCCGTCCTGCTCGAACACCTGACCAACGATCTGATCGCCCACACGCCCGACCCGGATGACTTTACGCTGTTAGGGGTCGAATTTGGCCCCCGGCCCCCGGCAGCGGGCGAATGACGGCAGCAGAGCCGAGGCTGGTTTTCCGGGCGATGTTGTTCGAGAACGATTTAACGGTTGAACGACGAAGGTTGGAGCGGTTGAACAAAATTGGAGGAGCGCTTCCCGAGTTCCTACGCACTGCTCCGAACCAGCTTTGTGAAGCGGAGTGATCCCAGCCGTAAGATAAAGGGCAACGCTTAGCCATCGAGGGCCGCCGAGACATGATGGAACTGATCGACGTCACGAAGGTGTACCAGCAGGGACGCCGGACCGTTCAGGCGGTTCGTGGCGTCAGCTTACGAATCGACGCGGGCGAATTCGTCTCCATCATGGGACCGAGCGGATCCGGCAAATCGACCCTGATGCACTTGCTCGGCGCGTTGGATACGCCGACGACCGGGAAAGCACTGTTCGATGGCGAAGACCTCGCGGCGATGTCCGATCGCAGGCGGTCGCACATCCGACGGACGCGGATCGGTTTTGTCTTCCAATTCTTCAACTTGTTGCCGACGCTGACGGCGATGGAGAACGTGGCGTTGCCGTTGCTCTTGGGAGGGGAATCGCGGCGGTCGGCGCGGCTGCGAGCCGAGGCATGCTTGGACCGCGTCGGTCTGTCGCACCGTGGGGATCATTTCCCGGAAGAACTTTCGGGCGGCGAAATGCAACGGGTGGCGGTGGCGCGGGCATTGGTCACGGAGCCGGAGGCGATCCTTTGCGATGAACCGACGGGCAACCTGGATAGTGCCAATGCGCGAGTGATTCTCGACCTGCTCCGGCAGTTGCCCGAGGCAGGCCGCCGCTCGGTCGTGATGGTGACGCATGCCCCCGAGGCAGCGGCGGTGGGCGACCGGATCGTCCACATCGCCGACGGGCTGATCACATCCGAAGAG
>JAOAAM010000436.1 GCA_026418875.1 Gemmataceae bacterium
TCGTCGGCAGCGTCAGATGTGTATAAGAGACAGGTACAAAGCGGCCCGGCAACTGCTCCTCGACTTATCGAAGTGATTGTGCGAACCCGAGCAGCGTTCATCAAGCGGACGTCGAATTTCGGACGGCGATGGCGTGTGCCGTGGCGTAGTGCCGGGAATGCGCGAACGTCACGAAAACGTCACTGACCTGGCGAGAGAGGGCCAAGTCTCGGGCGGAGCCATGCAGAACCACCCGGGGAGGGTCCCCGGGGCGGTCTTGAATCTCGATCTCGACCCAATGGATCGAACGGGTGGACTTGGGGGCGAGGCACTTCCACACCGCCTCCTTGGCAGCGAATCGCGCGGCAAAGTGTTCCGTCGTCCTTCGCCTCGAGCGGCAAATGGCGATTTCATGCTCGGTAAAGACGCGGGAGATAAATTGCTCCCGGTGTCGCTCGATCATTTGCGCGATGCGGACGCACTCCACGATCTCGGTCCCGATACCGACGATTTGCATGGTCTGTTCCCTCACGGCCGTCCCGACGAGCGATAGACTTCGCCTTCCTCCAGCATACTGTGAATCGAGGAGAGGATCGCGAGTGGGAAGGGCCAGAGGGGCCAAGGAATGACACGGAACGAAGAGGTCGGCCACGACATTCTCGCGGACTTGACGCCGGCGCAGCGTGAGGCCGTCACTCACGGCGAGGGACCGTTATTGATTCTCGCCGGGGCGGGCAGCGGCAAGACCAGGGTCATCACCCGACGGATCGCCTGGCTTTTGCATCAGGGGGTCCGACCGTCTTCGATTCTCGCCATCACCTTTACGAACAAAGCTGCCTGCGAGATGCGGCAACGGGTCGAGAAGCTGGTTCCCGGGGCACGACTGTGGATCAGCACGTTCCACAGCCTGGGGACACGGTTACTGCGGCAGTATGCCGATCGACTGCACCTCCACCGCGAGTTCACCATCTACGACATGGATGATCGGAAAAAGCTGCTCAAGGAGGCTTACGAGTCCGCGGGAATCACGCACACACGCTTTTCGCCGGAGCTAATCGGCGGAGCCATTAGCCGCGCAAAAAATCAACTCCTCACTCCGGAACGTTACCCGGCTAACGATTTTTTCAGCGAGACTGTGTCCCGGGTCTACGCGGTGTATCAACGTCGGCTGCGCGACGCTCATGCGGTGGATTTCGACGACCTGCTGTTGCTGCCCGCGTTGGCCCTACGGCATGACCCCGAGTTGCGCGAGGAACTGCAACAGAGGTTCCGCTTCTTACTCATCGACGAATACCAGGACACGAACGGCGCTCAGTATGAAATCGCTCGGCATCTGAGTCTGAGCCACCGCAATATCTGCGTGGTCGGCGATCCGGACCAGAGCATTTACAAGTTCCGTGGCAGCGACATTCGGATCATTCTGGACTTCGAGCGCGATTTCCCGGATGCCCGAACGATCACGCTGGAGAAAAACTACCGCAGCACCGGCTCGATCTTGCACGCGGCGAGCACGCTGATCGCTCATAACAAGCAGCGGAAGCCGAAGAATCTGATCACCGACAACCCGCAGGGGCCGCCCGTCAAGGTCCTGGTTTTCTCCGATGGCTTGGAGGAGGCAGACCAGATTGCGGCGCGAATTCGGCAAGCCGTGCAGGTAAATAATCGGCACTACCGCGACTTCGCCGTCTTCCTCCGCACCAATGCCTTGTCGCGAACTCTCGAATCGGCATTCGTGAAACACGGCGTGCCCTACCAGATGGTACGCGGGTTGTCGTTTTACGAACGCAAGGAAAACCGCGACATACTGGCTTATTTGCGCCTGATCGTGAATCCGCGAGACGATCTGTCGTTTTTGCGGGTGGTCAATGAACCATCGCGGGGTGTGGGCAAGACGACGTTGGAGCATCTGCGGAATTACGCTGAACCTCGCGGTTTGAGCCTGCTAGAGGCCGCCACCGACGTCGCAAAGATCCCGGCCATTCGTGGGAAGGCCGCCAGCGGTCTTCAGCAGTTCGTGCGATTGATGAGCGGCTTGCGCGAATTGCGGGACCATCCGCCGGACCACATTGTCGAGCAGGTAATCGAACGAAGCGGTTATGGCGCGATGCTCCGTGACTCGGGCCAGGACGAAGACCTAGAGCGATACGAGAACATCAAGGAACTCGTGACAGCAGCTCAGCAATTTGCCCGCGACGATTCATCCCGGACCTTGAGCGACTACCTGGAGACGCTGGCCTTGGCGAGCGATGTGGATAGTTGGGACGATCAGAAGGATCACGTTTCGGTCATGACGATGCACGCCGCGAAGGGGTTGGAATTCCCCGTCGTGTACATCCTGGCCGTCGAGCAAGGAATCCTGCCGCACGCGCGAAGTTTGGATCAGCCGGACGACATCGAAGAGG
>JAOAAM010000504.1 GCA_026418875.1 Gemmataceae bacterium
GGTTAAGGTGTTCCACGTGAATGACAGCAAACGCGAGCTAGGCAGCCGGGTGGATCGTCACGAACATTTGGGGCGAGGCTGCTTGGGAATGGAGCCATTCCGGCGGATCGTCAACGATCGACGGTTTCAGTCCCGCGCGATGATTCTTGAAACGCCCAAGGGGAGCTTGCCCGGCTTGGGCGATATGGACGCGGAGAATCACCGTATCCTTCAGGAGCTATGGCGGCAGGGGCATGTCGGACCGTGAGGGTTCATCGCCCGAGAGAGCGCTTCGCGCGGTCGGCTCCGTGACCGCTCGACCCCACCGAGTCGATCGCTTCGCCCAACCCCGCGAAGCGCTGGCCGCTCAAGGCGTGTCGCCGCCGGTCGATCGGGTCGACGCCAGTTTCTTTAAGTGCAGGTCCATCTCCCGTTGCAATGCCTGCACTTGCGATTCACAATTCTGGGCCGTCACGGGAACCGGCGTCGTGATCGGGAGTTTCTCGGCGATCGTCGCCTCAGCACGATCTCGCTCCACCGGGTCGGTCGTGGCCTTCGGGGGAATGGTTAGACAACCGACGGTCAACGGCACCGAGAGAAGCCCGAGAACCAGCCATCTCATGGTTTCACCTCCCGAAGGGCCGACGCTTGCGCTTGCCGATTCGACACGTTGATCGCGGGCAGCAAACGATCGGCGGATGTGGCTGCCGTGGCACTCGTCCCAAGTCGCTGATCCAACGCTCGCTCTTCCGCTGTCGGGACTAACCGGCTGCAAGGCAGGTGCGCCGTCTGCTGCTTGTAAATCTCCCATGCCTGCCGCTCCAACGCATCGACCTTCGCTCGAAGCTCGTGATTGTCGGTTTCCTCGGCGAACTGGCGAAGCTCCAGGCAGACGTTTTGCCGACGGATCAAGTCGGCTTCGGCTTGTGCCCGTAAATTTGCGGCTTCGACGGCCGGATCTTTCGGCTTGGGCGGAGGAGCCGGCTTGGGCGGTTCCGGACCAATGCCGAACCAACGCTTGTACCACGGTGCACGAACCGGCTCAATTCGTTTTCCGTCGCCGGCATGAACGCCGGACACGACGGCAAGAAGCGCCGCCGTCGCAATCTGCCATCGCCTCATGGTCGTCCCCCAAAACGGGATCGAACCGCCCCCCAGCGGTTTGGCTCGCCGCCACTTCCTCGATCCCTTTGCATCGTCTTCGACCGTGGGACCGGCCGTATGCCGCCAACTTGAGGTTGTGTCAAGGGAAAAAATGCCCTAAACGCAGCCGGACTCCGGGGAATCTATTCGGGGAGATCTTCAATGAGACCGGCCGAATGGTCACACGTCATCGAAGAACTTCAACAAGCACTCGATCGCGTGTCGGCAGAGTTGTCGCGGCATGAACAAGCGCTCGCCTCCCCCTTGTTCAGTTCCGATCTTGCGGACGAACACCAAATCGGCTGGCAGCGTGCTTTGGAACGATTTGGCGAGGGACTAGAGCAGTTTCAGAAGCAAGTCGATCTCGCCGATCAACTGACGGCAGAGACCGAAGAGAAACTAGCCCAGCACGAGGCGGTGGTCCGGTCGATCCACCAGCGGTTTCAAGAAGTATCCGAGGCGCTGGCAGATGCGGCGCAGAGACTTTAGAATGAGCCTCAGTGCCACAGCGGCGTTTAGGAGACCGTTATGCCCCAATTTGCCGTGATTCTCCCCGCCGCCGGTAAGTCTTCCCGCTTCGGGGACAAGGAAAAAAAACCGTTCGCCAACCTCGATGGCCGGGCCGTTTGGCTGCGTACCGCCGAACTGTTCGTGAATCGCAAAGACGTCTGCCAAATGATTCTGGTCATTGCCCCGGAAGATCAGGAATTGTTCGAGCGGCGGTATCGACCCAACATCGTGTTCATGAACATTAAGGTGGTTCTTGGGGGGGCCGAGCGGTTCGATTCCGTCGCCAAGGGATTAGAACAGGTCGGCGAGTCGGCCGATTTCGTCGCCATTCACGACGCCGTCCGCCCATGTGTCACGTCGGAATCGATTGATGCCGTTTTTTCGGCCGCAGCACAATACGGGGCCGCCCTGCTCGCGTCGCCGATTCAAGACACCATCAAGCGGGCGGACAGTTCCAAGCGAGTGGAGGCCACGGTGCCGCGTGAGGGGCTGTGGCTGGCGCAGACCCCGCAGGTGTTCCGTCGGGACTTGATCACCGAGGCCTATGCTCGTCGGGCGACAATTCGCGGACCGATTACCGACGATGCGCAACTTGTCGAGGCGTTAGGTAAGCCGGTGTACGTGGTCAATGCTCCGGCGACCAACATCAAAATTACGACGCGGTCCGACTTGGCGCTGGCCGAAGCCATCCTGAAATCGCGCCCCGACTCGCGCCCGAATCGGCCCGCCCACCCTTTCGCCGACGAATCGGAGATGTGGGGAGGCCGGCCATCGCGTTGAATCTCAATTTCACTCGCAGAGGTGACCCCTGATGACTGCACCGCAAAGTCCACGTCCGACCGGCGGAACCAACTTCCTCACGTACACTTTGGTGGGTGTCACCGGCTTAGGGATACTCGGATTTGCCTATTTGCTGTTCGGGCAGCAAATGTTGGTTGCGGTGACCGTCTGCGCGATGGTCGGCGGGGTAGGCTGCGCGCATTACTGGCTGTGGGGCCGGTCGTTGACGGCCGAGTTGCAGCGGGAACAGTTGGAACGAACGGACGGGGCTTCGCGGACCGACTAGCTTGCCGATGGCTCCAGCATCGTTTTTGGGTGCCTGATTTCGCTGTCTTCGCGGAATTCTCGGGTCAATCTTTCAAGTGGGCGACTCAAGGACGCCGATAAACACGGCGTCGAAGCCGATACTCTGGGCGGAGTACCACGGCAAAAGTTCGTTCAAGGCCGTCCGGGAAGCGGCGAGCCGACTCGGTACGGGCGTCCACGGAGGAGAACGCTCGGCCGAACCCGGCAGCCGCTGCCAAGCACCATGCCGGCTACCCCCGAGGCCGAATTGGTGTGTCCCAGCGGCCGCTCGCGGGGTTCCGGGTCGGGTGTTACCTGGCACGGCTCGACTTGATCCTGCTCCCTGGTCGCGACAATTCGAGCCTACGTCAGCCGTGGCAACCCCCGGGCCCCGCCCCTTTCTCTCATCTTTCCCCAACTCAACCTTGATTCGACCCTCGCTTCCCGTATTCCTTCCAACGCTCGCATCTTCCACGACACTGCGTTGCGAGGGAC
>JAOAAM010000570.1 GCA_026418875.1 Gemmataceae bacterium
GTGTATGGCGGATTGGCGTGGTGGCAGTTGGGCTTTGAGCCGAGCCAATGCCTCTTCGCGGCCGGCCTCACCACCTTGGGCGGAATGCTGCCGGATTTGGACTCCGACAGCGGCGTGCCGGTCCGCGAGATGTTCAACTTCGCCGGGGTCATGATCCCCTTGATGCTCTTGCGTCGGCTCGCCTCCGCCGACCTCAGCACCGAAGAGATCCTGTTAGCCCTCGGCGTCATGTATGTTGGCGTCCGCTACGGCTTGCGACAGTTGTTCAGGCGTTTCACGGTGCATCGCGGCATGTTCCATAGCATCCCCGCGATGCTCTCGGCCGGCCTGCTCACCTTCCTCGCTTACAACCCGCCCGAGATGCCGCTACGCCTGTTGGCCTCCTCGGCCATCATGATCGGGTTCCTCTCGCACCTGCTGTTGGACGAAGTTTGTGCCGTCGACCTGCGGGGGTTGAAGCCGCGGCTGAATCAATTCGCCGGTTCAGCCTTGAAGTTCACGTCGAAGTCCCGCCGGGCTACCGCCTTCGCCTACTCCTTGCTGCTGTTGCTGGGCGTACTGGTCTTTTTGGATGTGAAGCCGACCGTTTCGGTGCAACCGCCGACGGCGAGCATCCCGGCAGCGGGCAATGCCGCGAGTGGTGGCGGCGAAGCGAAATCCCCGCCGATCCCCTTCCCGCCGTAAACTGACCTCATGCCGATCGAGCTTGCAGGGTTGAGTCGGGTCTTTTCCCGGGACCCGCCCGCCGGGGTCTTCGATCTGACGCTGACGATTGGGAAGGGCGAGCTGCTAACCGTCGTCGGGCCGAGCGGCGCGGGTAAGACCACCTTGCTGCGCTTGATCGCCGGTTTAGAGATTCCCGACTCGGGCCGATTGGTCTTCGACGGCCGGGACGTGACCGAGCTGCCGCCGCACGAGCGAAACGTGGGCTGGGTGGGGCAGCCACCGGCGATTTATCCGCATTTGAGCGTCGAGCGGAACCTGTTGCTCGGTCTGGAAATGTGGGAGAGCCGACGCCCGCGGACGGCCCGGCTTGGCGAATCGGAGAAGAAGAAGCGACTCGCCGAAGCGATCGACGTGTTGGAGTTGGCCCCGCTGCTTTCTCGCCGCGTCAGCGACCTGTCGGCCGGGGAGCAGCAACGGGTGGTGTTGGGGCGGCAATTGGTGCGGCGGGCCGCGATCTGGCTGTGGGACGAACCGTTGGCCCATGTCGATCCCCCGCGAAAATTCGAGTTTCGCCGATATTTGCACTTGCTGCGCGAGGTGCATCCCGCGACAATACTGCTAGTTACCCATGACCCTGTCGAGGCGTTCGCGCTGGGGCAGCGGTTGGCGGTGCTGCGGGATGGTCGGCTGCAACAGGTCGGCTCGCCGATCGAGGTCTACCATCGCCCCGCCGATCGTTGGACGGCCGGTTGGACCGGCTGGCCCCCGCTGAATCTCGCAGACGGCGTCCTCGCCCGGCCTGAGTCGGGCGGCGGCCTCCGATTCGCCGCGGTGGATGGCGCGTTCCATCTTCCGGTCCCGGCCGAACTGGTGACCCACGGTGCCGAGGGTCAGCCGGTGACGGTCGGGTTGCGATGCGAGTACCTCTCCCCGGTCGTCCCTTCCCGGCTACCAACCGACCCCCACCTCGTTCGGCTCCCCGGCTGGCGCGTCTCCCGTGTCGAATTCCAACCGCCACGCTTCCTCGTGGCGGCGAGTCGTGGCCGATGGCTCTGGTCTGCCTGGACCGATTTGACCCCGGCTCCAGGCGACCCCATCGACCTCGTCCTCGATCCCGAACGCCTGCTCTGGTTCCACGCCTCGACCGGACAACGCTGGATCTCGGAGCGGTCGGACCGATCCCACCCCTGACCTCGAACCTCGGGGGCCGATCGACGATGACCGACCACCGCTCGACCGATTCGAGGGAGTTGACCCCATGCCGATTAAAGGTTCCGACGTCCTCATGATCGTCAACAAAATGCACGAAGACAAAAAAGTCTCCAAGGACGTCATCTTCGCCGGCATCGAAGACGCCCTCCGCATCGCCATCGAACGTGCCTTGGGCGAAGACGAAGAGCAGCCCGTCGAAGTCTCCATCGACCGCCTGACGGGGAACATCACGGCCCGACGCGGCTCGGTCCAAATCGAACCGGAACAACTCGGCCGCATCCCTGCCCAATCCGCCAAAAACCTGATCATCCAGAAAATCCGCGAGGCCGAATCCGACCAGACCTTCCAAGAGTTCCTCCGACGCCAAGGCGAAATCGTCACCGGAACCATCCAGCGCATCGACCAGGGTTCCGCCGTCGTGATGGTCAATAAATCCGAGGCGCTCTTGCCCCGCAGCGAGATGATCCCCGGCGAGTCGTTCCAAGTTGGTGCTCGTGTCCGGGCGGTCGTCATGGAAGTGCGACGTACCGGCCACCGCGTCCGCATCATTCTCTCGCGCTGCCACCCCGACTTTGTCCGCTGCCTCTTCGAGCAGGAGATCCCCGAAATTCAGGACCGCACCATCGAGATCCGCGCCGTCGCAAGGGAAGCCGGCTACCGCACCAAAATCGCCGTCTCCAGCATTGACACCAAGGTCGATGCCGTGGGTGCCTGCGTCGGCGTGCGGGGAAGCCGCATCAAAAACATCATCGACGAACTCGGCGGCGAGCGTATCGACATCGTCCGCTGGAATGACTCGCTCCAAGTCCTCATCCCCAACGCCCTGCAACCGGCGGAAATCTCGGAGGTCTTCCTCTACCCCCGCCTCGGCCGCGCTATCGTCCTCGTCGCCGAGGATCAACTTTCGCTCGCCATCGGCCGTCGAGGCCAGAATGTCCGCCTCGCGTCCAAACTCGTCGGGTGGGACATTGAAATCATGACGGTCGAAGAACTCGACGAGAGCCTCGCCCGCGCCGAGGAATGGTTCGCTCAAATTCCCAACATGACCCCGGAAATGATCGAAGCCCTCATCACCGAAGGCTTCCTCTCCTACCG
>JAOAAM010000601.1 GCA_026418875.1 Gemmataceae bacterium
CTCGGAGATGTGTATAAGAGACAGGATGTGGACAACGCCCGCTCCTTGGTGACGGCGGTTCGCGACGCGATTCCCGTATTGCTGATCAACGGCAAGCCGGCCGCCGACCGGGATGATGAGGCCACGTATCACCTGGCCACGGCGTTGAACCCCGCGGGAACAAGCAGCAGCGGTGCTCCGCTCAGTCCGTTTCGACCTCGGGTGATCAGCGAGGCACAATTTTCGGATGTCGGCTTGGGAGACCTCGGCCCGTATGACTGTGTGTTCGTCTGCGATGTCGCCCGGCTCACGGAACGTAAAGTGGCCCGCCTGGAAAATTTCCTCCGCCGTGGCGGCGGTCTAATCTTCACCTTAGGCGGTCAGGTCGATGTCGAAGCCTTCAACCGGTTGCTCTACCGGGATGGTACCGGACTGATCCCGGCGGAGTTGGTAGCGAGGAAGCGTGCCCCGGAAGAACAGTACTTCACGCTGACCGCTGCCGACGATGCCTTCCAGCAACCCCCGTTGGCGGCTTTTGCCGGCGACAGCGATCGGGCTGCCCTGCTGAACGTTCGTTTCCGGCAGTATTATCAAGTGCGGCTCCCACCCAAAGTACCGGTGCGCCGGCTCCTCTCCTTCGTCGCCCCGTCTCGCGGCGAGTCACCCGCCGAGAACGCGCCGACAAGCCGCGGCGGCCTCGATCCTGCGGTCTTGGAGTGGCAGCGGCACCGTGGCCGAGTCTTGCTCATCACCACCACCGTGAACATCGACTGGGGAAGCTGGCCTGGCTCTCCCGCCTATCTCCCGTTCATGCACGAATTGGTCCGACATGCCGCTCTCGGCACTCCCCCGAGGGTCGTCTCAGTCGGCGAGCCGCTCACCGACTACCTCCCGGTACGCTTGGCGGGGTTGAAGGGTCGCGTGGCGACCCCCGATGGACGGGAGAGCGAAATCAGCATCGACGGTTTGGAGGACGTCGCCCGGGTGCAATTCGCGGACACCGACCAATCCGGTATTTACCGGCTGACGGTCGGCGACCTGCCGGGTGAGTACCTCTTCGCGGTCAATCCGCCCCTGTCCACGACGACATCTCTCAGTTCCGAGAGCGACCTCAGCCGCGTCGATCCCGACGAATTGGAGGGTGTCGGCAGCGACGGCGACGTGCAAGTCGTTCGGGACCCCAGCGAAATTCAGTACAAAGCGCGGGCCACCGTCCCGACGCCCGAGGATGAGTCGGTTCCTCGATCCAGCGCGGGACCAGCCGTCGCAAGATTCTTGCTCTTCGCGTTCTTGGCACTTTTGATCCTCGAAATGATCCTAGCCTGGCGCTTTGGCTCGGCTCGAAGCGTCGCGCCCAACGACTCCGTCAGTGTCGCCGGAGCTGTCCCTCGCGGCTTGTTTCGCAGTTTGTTGCGAGCACCGAGCCAAGTGATTCTGCTCGTTCCCATCCTGATCGCGCTGCTCCTTGCGGCGACGCTTTTCGATGAAGCGATTCGTGGTGAATTCCTCGGCTTCCTTCCCCACGGCTGGCGACAAGGCGCGGAGAGCTGGCTCGGCGTGGCCCAGGCGGCCCCCGGTGAGGGCACGCGCTGGCGGCTGGAGTACCTCGCCTACCTGACCGGCGAAGCCCGGGCGGATCGCTGGCTGGTTGCCGCCACCCTCGCAGGGCTGATCCTGGCGACGATCGGCATCTACCGGGCCGAACGGTTGGCCGCACTCGTTCGTGTCCCCGGGGAGCAGCAACCTCCAAGGGCATCGATCCTCGGGCCGACGGGAATGCGAGTCGGGTTGTTCTTCGCCACGCTGGTGGTGCTGTTGCCGCAACTCCGACTATCCTTTGAGCGTGAGGGAT
>JAOAAM010000643.1 GCA_026418875.1 Gemmataceae bacterium
GGGTCTCCACTGGGCCGACGCGGCGGGTCTGGGAATGTTGGGTCTCGGCCGATGATCTTGCCGGGCTGAGACGCTGGGTCGTGCGATTCGGAGGTGGATACATCGGCGTGTTCGCCTTCGTGTACCAGATCATGAATCCGACCGCTGGCCTGGCCCCGGAGGAACCTTGGGAATCATGGACCCACCGGGGCAAGCAATACCAACTCCGCATGGTGGCTTTGAGCGATTACGAGCGATGGGTGCGGACGCGATCTCCCAGTTGGGGCACGGTGGACCTCTCCGCCTCCGCCTTCCGCGAGGTGGCTCGACCTTTTCGCTCATTCCTCGCGGAGACTCCCAACGAGGCGACCCCCTACTCCGTGGACTCTCGAAGGACGGATGCTGCGTCATGAAACTGGGCGTTGTGATCGAAGCGACGGACAGTTCGCTCCGCGCCGTGTTGTCTCAAGCGGCGAGAATCGGGGCAGCCGGCGTGCAACTCGAAGCTGCCGGCGAGCTATCTCCCGATCGGCTGACACAGACCGGTCGACGCGACATTCGCACGTTGCTGCGGTCGCTCGGCCTGGAACTGACGGCCTTGCTGTGTCCGTTGCGTCGAGGGTTGGATGTAGCGGCCGACCTCCAGCCCCGTATCGAGCGGGTGAAGAAAGTGATGAGCCTGGGCGAAGACCTTGGCAGTCGAATCACCGTGGTGGACCTACCCCCGATTCCGCCGGAGAGCGAACGGCCAACCACCCCCATGCAAGTATCCGCCGGCGGGATCATCCTCGGCGCGGCACCGGTGCAGGATCCGGCAGCGACCCTGCGCGAATCCCTCCGGGACTTGGCCGCCTACGGAGATCGGATTGGCGTCACTCTGGCCTTGAACGCCGGGTCCGACTCGCCGGAGAAGCTGGTCGAGTATCTCAATCGATTCGACACCGGGGCTTTGCAAGTGAACTACGACCCGGCCAACTTCCTCAGCCACGGGCACGACCCGCTTCAGGCCCTGGCCAAATTGGCGGGGCGAATCGTCCACGTCCATGCCCGGGAGGTCCGACGGAATGCGGCGGGGCAACCGGTGGAAGTTCCGCTGGGTGCCGGGGACATTGACTGGATGACGCTGATGGCCGTCCTCGATTCCACCGGTTACCGCGGTTGGGTCGTCGTTAAACGGACCGAGAGCCACCAACGCCTGACCGATCTCCAGAATGGTCTGGATTTGTTACGCCGATTCCTCCGGCATCCGTGAGCGGCAGCTCGGGGCAGCGACGCTGCGGAGATCGCCCAATTCGCAGTGCCCAGCCGACCGCAGTCTCATCTCAAGACTTCCCACCCAGCGAAACACGGTCGGCGAGTTCATCTCACCGTGTACAAGTAGATCACGTGATCCAGCCCATCGACTGTCTTCTCCCGTTTATCGTCTCGCCGCATGCCGGGGATTTCAAATTCGTGCGTGACGATACGGGTGCCGACCTTGAGCCGTTTCAACACCGGGGCCAATTCGGCCAGTTGCTTCTCGGAGGTGTTGTCGATCGTCACGACCGTCGCGTCCGCCAGATCGTTTTCCGTGATCGAGGCAAGATCCATCCGCTTGAATTCGACTTTGCCCTGAAGATCGGCAGCGGCCTTCTGTGCTGCGGCGATCCGATCGGGATTGGAGTCGATGCCAACCGCTTTTCGTACCGAGAATTTTCGGACCGCGGTGAGAGCGATTCGGCCGTCGCTACAGCCGATGTCGTACAGAACGTCCGTATCCCGCACCTTGGCGACGGTCAACATGAATTCGACGATCTCCGGCGGTGTGGCGATCAGCGGGGCCGACAGGTCGGGCACCGCATTTTCCTTCGGTTTATCCGTCGGCGGACTCGTCGCCGGCTTGGGCGTCGTGTCTCCGGTGGACAGCTTCGGGTCTGTCGTGGGCTGAGCCGGCGTGGAACCCGCAGGCTTTTCCGCTGTCGGGGTCTTGGGAGTCTCGGGTGGACGACCCGGTTCCGGTTCGGTGGGACGCTCCGTCGGCTTCGTTTGCGAAGCTTGCGGCTCGGTCGGCTCCGGTTTGGCCGACGGTTTGTCCGATGAGTTGTCTGACGGCTTGTCCGATCCCGGCCCGGCGGGTCGAGGGACGATGTTCGGCGAGTCGTCCTGCGCCCGGCGAAGGTCCAACTCCGTGGTCAATCCCGCCATCACCTTGACGCTGCGTTCGCGGGTCACGGTTTTGCCGTTCTCGGTCCAGATCGCCTTCACGTCGTAGACGTAGGATTTGTTCGGTTCTAGCGGCGGCGACTCGAACAAGCGGACCTCTTTGTCCGTCACCTTCAGCGGTACTCCTTGGATGACCAACTGAGTGTTGGGAGCGGGTAGGTAAACACGGAGACGGGCTTTTTGCGACTCCTGAGCCAGCGTCATTCGCCCTGCGGCGAAGATCGCCACCGCGGCACAGATGATCGACCATCGCGAGAATTGTGGACGCATGGGCTCTCCTGAACGGATTCGGGCTTCGGGCGTCCCGGGGTGTCGTTCATCGGTCGGGACGCGCCTCCAGGTTTACTTCTCTGCATGCACGCAAACGGCACGAGCTTGCGTGCCCTTCACTTCCAGCATAAAAACACGGCACGGATTCAACAACGGCCGAGGTGTCGACCGCCCGCTCCTTGGGACAGCGGCACCGCCCAAATGACCGCGGCGACGCCCTGCGGCAAATCGAAGCGGCAAGCGGATTCATAAGATGTCTCGCGCCAGGCTGTGAGCGAGGCGTTTGTCGGGAGAGGCGAGCATGATTCGGATCGGGATCGTCGGCATCGGATTCATGGGTCGGATTCACTTCCTGGCCAGCCAACGACTGCGAGAAGCTCGGGTGACCGCGATTTGCAGCCGGGACCCGAAAAAACTCGCCGGCGATTGGTCATCCACCCGGGGGAATTTCGGCCCTCCGCCTGGCTTGGTCGATCTTACCGGCGTGAAACGGTATTCCGATTACCAAGAAATGCTTCGCGACAGTGAGATCGACCTGATTGACGTATGCAATCCGACCGTCCACCACGAGGCGACGGCAATTGCAGCACTGAAGGCTGGAAAGCATGTGCTGGTGGAGAAGGCCATCGCGTTGAATCCGGCAAGCGCCGACCGGATGCTGGCGGCGGCTCGGTCGTCCGGCCGGCTATTGATGGTCGCCCACGTCCTGCCGTTTTTCCCGGAATTCCGGTACGTCTACGACGCCGTCCGCGAACAACGCTTCGGGCGGTTGCTTGGCGGTCATTTCAAGCGAGTGATCTCCAAGCCCGATTGGTCTGCCGAAATCGCCGACGCTGCGGCAACGGGGGGGCCTGCCGTCGACTTGCACATCCACGATACGCACTTCATTGGGCTGGTCGCGGGGATTCCGGCACAAGTCTTCTCCCAAGGCTTGATCGAGGGCGATGCCGTGACCTACCTGACCACGCAGTACCTGTATGGCGATGGCGGGCCAGCATTGTCATGCAGCAGTGGGGCCATCGCCATGAAAGCCCGCCCGTTCGTTCACGGTTTCGAGATCTACTTGGAGCGAGCCACCTTGGTCCACGAGGGGGCCATGCCGCTCACGGTCTTCCATGCCGACGGCACCACCGAAACCCCCAGTTTGGGGAGCAGCGATCCGATCGACGTATTTGCCGCCGAATTGCAAACGGCGGTTGAGGGCGTTCGCGGCGGAGTTGAGCCGGCCATTCTCAGCGGGCAATTGGCCCGCGACGCCCTGGTCATGTGCCTGAAAGAGTGCGATTCCGTCCGCCGAGGGCAAGCGGTTTCGCTGCGCGACGGTTGACGTCGAAAGGATACTTCCCCGTCCCGGGGGTCATTTTTCCCTCGGGTCGGACATCGGCGATTCGCTGAGACGGGTTTCCATCATGCTGCGACTTCGTTACCGAGGCGATACGACGGTGCCTCTCGAAGCGGAATGCATCTCGCCCGATCGGCTGCGAGGCAAGACCGCAGCAGAGGTGGCCGCGGAGATGGTGTTTCACGGCAATCGGCAGGTTCCGTTGGGGGAATTCTTCCAAATTGATGGCCAGGCAGATGATGGCGAAATCGTGGTCGAGGGGGATTGCTCGCGGGTCAAATGGATGGGTGCCGAGATGACCGCGGGTCGAATCCTTATCGACGGCCATGCCGGCATGCACTTGGGATCGGAAATGCGGGGAGGCGTCATCGAGGTGTTGGGCGACGCTGGCGATTGGGTCGGCGCAGAGATGCGGGGCGGACGGATCCACGTGCGAGGCCGGGCCGGACACTTGGTTGGGGCGGCTTACCGCGGCAGCCGGCGGGGGATGCGCGGTGGAGTCATTCTCATCGAGGGTGCCGTGGGCAACGAGATTGGCGCGTCCATGCGCCGCGGGTTGATCGCCGTCGGCGGGGATTGTGGCGATTTTCCCGGGGTGTCGTTCGTCGCGGGCAGCATTTTCTTGTTCGGGTCCGTCGGCTGGCGTCCCGCGGCCGAGATGAAGCGGGGCACATTGGCACTGTTCGGCCCGTGCCCTCCGTTGTTGCCCTCGTTCCGATGGGCTTGCGACTATCGACCGGTCTTCATCGACCTTTATCTCCGACAACTGCGTGCCTGGGGTTTTCAACCGGCTCAGCAAGATTTCCCCGGTCATTTCCGCCGTTACTGCGGCGATCTGGTTTCCCTGGGGAAAGGAGAAATTCTTCACTGGACCGGGGGGTCGGCGAGCGGCCGCGCCAACCTCCCCTAACTCCGTGGATTGGTCGAACGCATGAGTCGAGCGGAGTCACGCCGGCTGGTCATTGTCGGTGCCGGGCCAATCGGTCTGGAAGCCGCCCTGTACGCGCGGCGATTGGGCTTCGACGTGACGGTCTACGAGCGCGGTTCGATCGCCCACTATTGGCGGGCCTGGGGGCATGTCCGCTTGTTCACGCCGTTCGGCATGAACAGCACCCCGTTGGGTCGAGCCGAACTCGCTCCGCATGACCTTCCCGAAGATCACGAATTGCTGACCGGCCATGAACACGTCGAACGTTACCTCGCTCCGCTGGCAAACTCGGCATCGCTCAAAGACTGCATCCGGACCGAGACGGCCGTGCTGATGATCACTCGGGCGGGGTTGTTGAAATCCGATCTTCCCGCGGACCCGAAACGGGCCGAGCGCCGCTTCCGCCTCTTGCTCCGCCAAGGCTCCAGCGAGCGAATCGACGAAGCCGACATCGTGTTGGACTGCACCGGAACCTACGCCAACCACCGCTGGTTGGGTGACGGCGGAATCCCCGCGCTGGGCGAATTGACCGCACAACAGCACATCGCCTATTGGCTCGACGACATCCTCGGCCCCAAGCGAAGCCACTACGCCGGCAAGAGCATCGTGTTGGTCGGCTCCGGCTACTCGGCGGCCACGTCCGCTTGCCTCCTTTCCACCTTGGCCGAGTCGCACCCGGATATGTGGGTGGTCTGGCTGGCGCGTGGTGCCAAGCATCAACCGCTCTCGCGAATTCCCAACGACCCTTTGCGGGAACGAGACCGTTTGGCGGCCCGGGCCAATCACCTCGCTGCCCGGGGCGATGGCAACCTCGAGTTCCATGCGGGAGTGACGATTGAAGGCGTGGAATTCAACCAGCAAGCATTCCGGATCGCCACGCGAATCGCCGGTCGAGAGCGGATCTGGGAGGCGGACCGTCTGATTGCCAACATCGGTTACCTGCCCGACCTGACCCTGACTCGGGAGTTGCAAGTCCACCAGTGTTACGCCACAGAAGGCCCCATGGCTTTGTCCGCATCGTTACTGAAGCAACCCGGTGGCGACTGCCTCGCCCTTTCGCCGGGAGGGCCTTCGACCATCAAAACCACCGAGCCGAATTTTTTCGTGCTTGGGGCAAAGAGCTACGGCCGAAACTCACAATTCCTGCTCCGCGCGGGATTCGAGCAAATCCGAACCGTCTTCGCGCTATTGACCGGAAAACCGGATTTGGACCTGTACAAGAGGTGATCTGAACGGTTTTCTCCGTGCCCACGACCCAGAACGTCTCCCTCTCCCCCACCTGGAGGATTCGCCATGAAGCTGGGACTGATCAATTCCGCCTGGGTGCAGTCAGGCCGCGGAACGGCCTACGGCATCCAAATGACCAAGAAAATCGGCTTCGACACCATCGACATCTTCGCGGATCCTCTCGATATCGACATCCGCGAGCGGCGACTGATCCGCACCGAGTGCCAACGCGCGGGGTTGCCGGTCGTCAGTGTCGCCTGCGTGGCGGTCGGCCTGATCGACTTCAACCCGTCGGTTCAGCGCTTCCACCTCCAGCGCTGCAAAGCATACCTGGATTTTTGCTACGAGTTGGAAGCGCACAACCTGCTCCTGGTGCTGGGCGAATACATCTGGAACCAAGAGGTCATTCCGCCGAAGGAACAGTGGCAGACGGCGGTCACACATTGTCGCCAGCTAGGAGACGAGGCCGCGAGCCTGGGCTTGCAGATCGCGCTGGAGTTGGAGCCATTTCCCCTGTCGTTGCTGAACAGTATCGAAGCGATGGAGCGTTTTCTCGACGATGTGAATCACCCCGCCGTGAAGGCGAATATCGACGTCTCGCACCTGCACCTGGCGCGAGTCCCGGCGGTCGAATTACGGCGGCTGAAGGGCAAGGCGATCCACGTCCATTTGAGCGATTGCGACGGGAAGAAGCACGGTGACTTGCCGCCGGGCCGCGGAGTCGTCGATTTTCTCCCGTACTTGCAGGAGATCAAAGCGCTGGCCATCCCCGGGAGCATCAGCATCGAATTGGAGTACTCACCGGAGCCGGACCGAATCGTCGAATGGGTCGAGGAGGCGTACCGTGAGACGGACAAACTGATGCGGGCGGTGGGGCTCCGCGATCCGGCGGGGAATTCGGCCTGAACCTCGGCAGCATTGTGATTCAGAGTCCACGCATCGCATCCTGGTACACGCCGAAGATCGACAGCGCGATGCGGAATATCGCCCAAATGATCAGCGCCGCGACAAACAACCAGACGAGGAAACTCGCCACGATGGTCAACGTGCGCAAGCGCCGGCCGGCTTCTTCCTGATAATACTCCGCCTGGCGAGCCATCACCTCGGGAAGCTCGCCGGTCTGCTCGCCGGTGTGGATCGCTTGCAGGAACTCCTCGGGAAAGACGTCGCAGTCCCGCAGAACGTCGGCGATCTCCCGTCCTCGTTTGATCTGGGTGGCGGCCGTGTCGGCACAGGCCTCGTACGCGCTATTGCCGCTGACCAACAAGCTCCGCTGCACGGCACGATGCGCCGCCAGCGTGCTGTCCATTGTCAGCTTGAGCGCCCTTGCCAAGCGTGAGAGGGCAATGGCTTGGAGGCACGGACCGATCACGGGGATTTTGAGCAGCAGTCGGTGCACGGCCGCTTTTTGCCCCATCGCTCGGGTGGCCACCAGGTAAATCAGCACGAGCGTCCCGAAGAAGAGGAAGACCGTCGCCAGAAACTTCAGCGCTCCTGCCGGCCCTACGCCGAACCCCAGCGGGTCAAAGGCCCGCTCTGGGTTGTCTGACAGCCAACCGAGGATCAGGATTAGCAGCGTAATGACGATGATCGCGGCGATGAGCTGAATCATCGGCCAGACGCTGTGAGCGATGAATTCGCGCCAAAGGGTCAATTGAGCGCGGTAGTATTTTTCCAATTCGTGGAAAACCTCCGGCAGGTTCCCCGTCTGTTCTCCGACGGCCGCCATGCTGACGAACAACGGTGGGAATGCCTCGCCCTCCGCCTTCAGCGCGTCTTCCAGGGAATCGCCTTCCTTCAACCGTTCCGCGACACGAGCGATGAGGGGACGAGCGGAAATCGGCCCCTTGCGGGCTTGTTGCTGAAAAATCTCGACCAGCGTCATGCCCGCATTGTGCTCGACACGAAAAGCGTGACACAACGCCGCCATGTTGCTCAACGAAGTCGGCGAACGAGAAAACAAGTCGATTCTCCCTGTCGGCCCGACTCAACCTCCTGGAATCTTACTCGATCTGTGTTCCCGTTGCGATTCGTCAGCCCCGGATCGTTTCCAATCACGAGCACCGCGAAAGTTGGTCCGAACCGCCGCTGCTACAATGACGGAGAGATGGCTGGAACGAACGAGTACGATCCCCGTTACCTTGCGGGAATCATCCTGTTCAACCGGGGCGATTTCTTCGAGGCTCACGAAGCGTGGGAAGCGTACTGGTTGTCCGCGGAGGTTGGTGAGCACCGGCGCTTTGTGCAAGGGTTGATCCAAGCTGCAGTCGCTTTGCACCATCTGGAGACCAACAACGAGCGAGGGGCGAAGAAACTATTCGCCACGGCTCGCAACTATATGGACGCTTATCCCGAGGTTTGGTTGGGATTGAACCGCGTCGAGTTTTGGCAACAAATGGAGCGAAGGTTTGCGGAAGCTTTTCGCGGACTGAAGGACGAGCCGGACGAACACGAGCTAGGCAAGCACGAGCCGGGCAAGCACGAGCCGGGCAAGCACAAGCCGGGGAGCGTGCTTGAGATTGCCCTGGATCCGCCGCCGCCGCATTGGCCAGATCCGAGCGAATTCCTCGACGAGGAAGAGTGAGCCGCGGCCATGAATGACG
>JAOAAM010000671.1 GCA_026418875.1 Gemmataceae bacterium
AACATTGTCGTCGGGGCTGAGGCAGATCGCATCGGTGGCAGAGGAGAATGCAGGCATGGGGTAACTCATCGAAGATCAAGGAGGGCCACGGGAGGACGTTCCCATCCGCAACACACGCTTCGGGTGATGCCGATTGTAACGAGAATATCCAAAATTCGGGAGATGACGGGGTGGGGTCAACCGTCCAAGGTGGGGTAAAGCGCTCTGGCCGCCCAGCGCAAGTTAGAATATCACAAGAGCGTTGTTTCGCATCAGAGCCGGACCGGGAATGGCCTCCCAGCGTCGGACGGACTCTACCATGAATGCGTCCCGGGGTTGGGTAATGGACAAGAAGTTGTGCATCGGCGCCTTGGTGGTGGCCGGGGTCATGCTCCTGTTGTTCCTGCTCGACCTGATCCTGGGTTTCCCCTTCGGCGGCGGCTCATTCCTGGCCATCGACATCATCGGACTGTTGGCCAGCGGCATCCTGGCTTACTTGGCCTTCTCCACCCTCCGCGAACTTCGTTGATTGCGATGTCGTCTCACGGACCAAGGCGGCGATCAGACCCGCCGTGGTTGCCTCTTGCGCCTCGATCGCCACGGGGAAGCCCAGCTGCCGAACTGCCTCGCTCGTGATCGGGCTGATGGTGGCGATGCGTGTCCGGCCGGCGCGAATGGGTCGGCTTGCCTCTTCATCCAGCCGCCCCAGGATGCTGCGAGCGATGTTGGAACTCGTGAAGGTCAGCCAATCGATTTGCCCTCGACGAAGCGCGTCCACGACGTGAGGCTCGAGCTCAGCAGCGTCGCGTTGCGAATAGACCGCCACTTGATCGACCCGGGCGATCCGCCCGAGTTCCAGTTGGAGAATGTCCCGACCGCGATCGGCTCGCGCCAGCAGGACCGATTGCCCAGCAACGTTGGGGGCCAACGCCTCGATCAGCCCTTCGGAATCGAAGCGTCCCGGCACGACATCGGCTCGCAGATGCCAGCGCTGCAACGCTTCCGCCGTCGCGGGGCCGATGGCCGCCAATCGAGTTTGGCCTAACCGGCGCAAATCGCCGCCGCGATCGAGCATTCGCCGCAGAAAAAAGTCCACTCCATTGGCACTCGTAAAAACCAGCCATTGATAGTCAGCCAGACGGTCCAAAGCCCGATCGACCGCCGGAACGTCAGGGGGATCGCCGATTTCGACTGCCGGCAGGCAAGCGACGGAGGCACCCAATTCTTCCAAGGAGCGAACCATTGGCTCGGCCTGGTGCCGGGGCCGGGTGACTACCACTCGAAGCCCCAGCAAGGGCCGTTTTTCAAACCAGGCCATGGCGGGTCGCAGCCGGACCGACGGGCCGATGACGATGACCGACGGCGAACCGAAACCGGCCTCGGTGGTTCGCTGCGGCAAGTCGGCCAAGGTCGCCGTGAGGGTTCGTTGTTCACTGGTCGAGGCCCAACGCACCACGGCGGCGGGGGTGGACGAAGGCATGCCCTTTTCGATGAGGGTCTGCACGATGTGCGGCAAGCGCTTCATGCCCATGTAAATGACCAGCGTGCCGGGGAAGCGGGCCAAGACGCCCCAATCCAGCGGTTGTTCCGCATCGTGGACGTCGTCGTGCCCGGTGACGATGGCCACGGCGCTGGAGACCGAGCGATGGGTGAGGGGGACCTCGGCGTAGGCGCTGGCCGCCAAGGCAGCGGTGACGCCCGGCACGATCTCGTAAGGGATCCCCGCATCGCGCAGGGCGGCGGCCTCCTCGAAGCCGCGGCCAAAAATCGTCGGATCGCCGCCTTTCAACCGCACCACGACCCTGCCCTGCCGGGCTTCGTCGAGCAACAAGCGGAGGATGTGGGGCCAACGGGCAGGATGTTCGCCGGGCAGTTCCTCCACGCTGATCCGCCGTGACCCGGGGCGGGCAAAGTCGAGGATGCGGCGGTGGACCAGCTTGTCATGCAAAACCACGTCGGCCCGCGAAAGGCATTCGACGGCGCGAAGTGTCAGCAGGCCAGGGTCGCCCGGCCCCGCACCGATCAGATACACCTTGGCGTCGCTTGGCGTGGTCGTGGCTCAGACCTCGATCAACTCTTCCGAATCGGGAACGTCGATGTCGTCCAGTCGGCGGCGGCGCGGAGAGAGGACGGCAAGCCACACGCCAAATTCGTACAACGCCGCCATCGGCAGCCACAAATACATCATGGTGATCGCGTCGGGGGTCGGCGTAATGATGGCGGCGAACACCGCCAAGCCGAAAATCGCGTATTTCCGCTTCCTCTTGAACGTCTCGGCGTCGGCCAGACCGATCCGCTCCAGGAACATCATGACCAACGGCGTCTGGAACGACAACCCGAAGATCAGCGGCAAGAGAATGGCCAGGCTGAGCCACTCGCTCAAGCGCAGATCGGGCGTCACCCCGACATATTCATTGAACCACAAAAGCGCATCGACGGTCTTCGGCATGACGAAGAATTGACACATCACCACGCCGAGGATGAACAGGCCGACGCTGATCGGCAGGTAGGTGTGGACGTAGCGCTTCTCGTGGGGGTAAAGCCCCGCGGCGACGAACGACCAGATCTGCCAGAAAACCCACGGACTGGCGATGACCAGGCCGGCGATCAAACTCACCTTGAAGTAAATGACGAAGCCTTCCTGTGCGCTTAGGGTGGTCAGCTCCCGCGGCCGGATGTACCCCGTCACTTGCTCGTTGATCTCGTACACTTCGATGGGATCGACGACGGCGTTCAGGTCGAGATGCTCGGGCAGTTGGTCGGCCGGGATGCCCGGAATTCGCGCCAGGTCTTCGCGGGAGAAGCGTAGCCGCATCGCCCGGGGTTGGGCCGCTTGGGCGGCGGCAGAGTTGGCCTGGTCCTTCTCCGCTTGCAACCGCTGCATCCGCCGATCGTAAAAGTCATTCAGCGACTTTTTGACGGGGGCTTGAATGATTTCCATGAGCGGCCGACCGATGCCGATGTAATCCATCCCCGTGGCCTTGCCGATGCTGTCGAGGATGAAGCCGATGACCATGCAGAACATCAGGCCATAGATCGCCCGCCAGAGGTGAGCCCGCAGGACCTCCAGGTGATCGCCGAAGGACATGCGGGTATCTTTGAAAAAATCGTCTTCGTCGATGAAC
>JAOAAM010000673.1 GCA_026418875.1 Gemmataceae bacterium
GCGTGATCACCATCAAATGCCCGGCCGACGCCAGACTGCCCAAGATGATTCCGACGAGAGCGTGTGGGCCGCCGGCGGCCGTCGGATGCATCGAGCGATAGCGCAAGCCGAGCACACCCAGGATCAAGGCGATCGGTCCGAGAATCAATCCAAGGCAGGGAATCAAGCTGAAGATGCCGCAGTAATACGCTCCCAAAGCCTGCGGGTTCTTGTAAGGAATCAATCCGCCGGTGGCATCGCCTCGTTCCTGGTCCTCGTCGTCACCCTCGTCACGCCGACGTCTCGCAGGGCGCTGCGACCGTTTGGGTCGCTCGACTTCGTCAAAATCATCATCGTCGTCATCGCGGGCCACGATCGGGATCCTCCAAGGGACGTCAGAACAACTCGTTGACGGGTTGCAAGGAAAAATCGGCCAGGGGTATGGGTCGGCCCTGCGGTCCCGGCAGTTCCTTGTGGGGATCGAGTCCGAGGGCTTTGAACAGGGTGGCCGCATCCTCTCCGGGAGCCACCGGTCTGGACTTGGGGATGTATCCCAGATCGTCCGACTCGCCGACGATGCGCCCGCCTTGGATCGGTCCGCCGCCGATGAGCACGGTCCACACGCCGGGGTGATGATCGCGTCCTCCCGCCGGGTTGATTTTCGGTGTCCGGCCGAATTCTCCGACAGCAGTGACGACGGTGTTTTTCAACAGACCCCTCTGGTGCAAGTCCTCGAGCAGGGCGCTGAATGCTTGATCGAAATTGGGTGCGACGAGCTTCGACATTTCCTCGATGTCGGTGAATGGCTTGGAACCGTGAATATCCCAGGTGATCTCATCGAAGACGGTTTCAAACATATTGACGGTGACGAAGCGCACGCCGGCTTCGATCAGCCGTCGGGCCATCAAGCAACTCTGACCGAAGCGGGTTCGGCCGTACCGATCACGGACCGAGGCCGGTTCTTTGTCCAGAGCGAAAGCCTCGCGGGCCTTGGGGCTAGACATCAAGCGATAGGCGAGCTGGAAATTTTCATCGAGTTGTTTGGCTTGGGCGTCTTTTTCAAAGCTCGCGACCGCGGCATCGACGGCGGCACGCAGTCGTTGCCGTCGCTCGGCCCGCACTGTCGAGATATGATCCGGCGGCAACAGGTCCGGCACCTTGAAATTCGGGGCATTGGGATCTGCGTTGAGGATGAACGGATCGTGGTTCCGACCCAAGTAACCTGCCGTGTGGCCGTGCGGCAGGTTCCCGCCCGTCCTCCCGATCGGCTTGGGCAATAAGACATACGGCGGCACCTCCCCACGCTGACCTTTCAAATAGCTCACCACGCTGCCGACATGCGGGTACTCGATGCCACCTTGAAAGAGTCGCCCGGTTTGCATCATCTGATGGCCCGTGTCGTGAACCGCGGTCGCCGTGTGATACACGGATCGGATGAGCGAGAATTTGTCGGTGTGCTGGGCAACTTGGGGAAAAATCTCGGTGATCTGCATGCCCGGCACTTTGGTCGGAATCGGACGGAACGGTCCCCGCACTTCGGCTGGTGCGTTCGGCTTCGGGTCGAACGTGTCGATGTGACTTGGCCCGCCGACAAGGAACAACATGATGCAGTTTACGTC
>JAOAAM010000460.1 GCA_026418875.1 Gemmataceae bacterium
CGCCCAATGCGGGCCGACCCGAACTTGCCGAGGAAGCAAGTTGTTTGGTTTGATTGCATCGGGAGAAGCCATGATGCGTTTTGCTTGTCTTGCCACAGCACTTGCGATGTTCGTTGTCGCTGGTGCGCAGGCACAAATTTCTTACAGCGGCGGGACGACGTACTCCCAAGACTTTAACTCGCTCAGCAGCGTGGCAGGGCCGCACCCTTGGGCTAACGACACCACTCTCGTTGGCTGGTTTGCCGATTGGGACGCGGTCGGCCCGATCACCCTGTACACTGCTGATAATGGTTCGTCCAATCTCGGTAATCTCTACAGCTACGGTTCGACGGGCGACTCGGACCGAGCGCTGGGGTCCCTGGCGGACGGCAGCACCGGATCCGTGTACTACGGCGTTCAGTTCAAGAACGCCAGTGCCGCATGGACGTACACATCTTTCTCCGTCTCTTTCTGGCTCGAGCAATGGCGTGCCGACAGTAGAAATCTCCAATCCTTGCAACTTCAATACCAAGTCTCCGGGAGCCCAATCAGCGTAGATGGCGCCGGCCCGTGGACAACCATCGACACACTCAACGCCATTGTCCTCAACACCGTAGGGGCGATTGATGGCAACCTTGCTGTCAACAGAGTTAACGCGTCCTACTTAGCAGTTCCCATCGCAGGTGGCTGGGCGCCTAATCAGTACTTGATGTTGCGATGGGTTGACGTCGATGACTCCGGCTCGGACCATGGCTTGGCCATCGACGACTTCACCTTCTCGGCCGTTCCTGAGCCGACGACCTTCGCTCTGGTCGGCTTGGGCATGGGTGCTGCCGGTTTGGTGACTCGCCGGCTGCGTCGCAAGAAGGCTGAGCAAGCCGTCGCCGCCTGAACCTTTCGACAGTGACTAGCATGAACCGGTCTCGATCCGCTCGGGACCGGTTCTTCTTTTCCACACGGCAACAACTAGGGTGATCGTATCGTCGCGGGCAGCTGCAAATCGCCCGATGAGTCGGCTCCTGAAAAATTCATCTCCGTCAACAAGCGGTGAGAGTCCGGAAGTTGTGACCCCGCTCATTCGGTCTGGCGAGAAATCGGACAAATCAGCAAAATACTTTTCGTGACGTCGCTCCGTTTATTGAAGCACAGGGATGGAGGGAAAAAGGACCATGATTGGAGCCTTGGTCATCACGACGGTCTTGGGCATGACGCCAACGCAGACGGGCGGACTGCAATTGACCAACGAGAGGATCACCTTCGGCGGTGAATTCGGGCCGGTCCGACCGGATCATCGCTTCTTGCCCGGCGATCTGTTCTTCCTCGCCTTTGATATCGAGGGCTTGAAACAGGACAGTCAGGGTCGTGTCGAATATCTGATGGGGATGGTCGTAACTCACGACGCCAGCAACAAAGTGATCTTCGAGAGCAAACCCTCGCCGCAGTCGATGATTTTACCCTTGGGTGCGACGAGATTGCCGGCTCGGGCATTCATTCTGTTGGGGTTGGACTTGCGGGGGCCATGCACATGTCGAGTGACGGTGACGGACAAAGCGACGGGGGTCACCAGGCACGTCGAGAAGAAATTCCTTGTCATGGAGCCGACGTTCGGCATGGTGGCGTTTCGAGCGACATACGATCGAGAGGGGCAGTACCCGGCCCCGCTTCAGGGAGTCGCCGGACAATCGCTCTGGTTGCAATTCGGCACGGTCGGCTTCTCCCGAAACCCCCAGACCCGGCAGCCACACAACCAAGTGGAACTTCGGGTCTTCGATGCCAAAGGCCAGCCGACGACGGAAGAGCCGCTCGTGTATGAAATCAAAAGCGGTGTGGATGAAGAGGCCAACGCGCTGGATTGGCGAATCCCCTTGCCCTTGAATCGTCCCGGCAATTATCGAGTGGAACTCAAAGCTATGGATAAAGTGACGAACAGCGCACCGTACAAGATCAGCTTTTCGGTGCAAGTGTTCGAATCCGTCAAATGAGTTTCCCGCGGTGGCAGCCGGTTGGTCCGATAAACATCAGCCTGCGAGAAGACCATGAGCCAGCTACAAGAGCGAATCGCGCAGTTCCGGAAGATGGCCACGGATGACCCAGACAATGAACTGGGGCACTTTCGTCTGGGTCAGCTTTTAATGGAGGACGGCCAATTCGAGGAGGCGGCGAAGTCATTCCTCCGCACCCTGGAGTTAAGTCCTCACTTCTCGAAAGTGTACCAACTGCTCGGCTATTGTCGGATGAAACTCGGGCAGCGCGATGAGGCGATTCGCGTCTTGAAAGAGGGTTGGCGAATCGCCGACGAACGGGGCGATAAACTGCCCCGCGACGAAATGGGACGCATGCTGGTCGAGTTAGGGGAAGCCCTTCCCGAGTCGGCCCACTCGGCGGCGGACGGACCGCCCGGGGACGGCTTCGTCTGCCAGCGGCCGGGGTGCCCCATGGGCTCGCGAGCCCGGCGGCTGCCGGCCCCCCCAATTTCCGACGAGATCGGCCAACGCATCTTTGAGACTGTTTGTGCGGATTGCTGGGAAAATTGGTTCCGCAACTACAGTATCAAAGTCATCAACGAGCTTCGCCTCGATCTCAGCACTGAATTCGGTCAGGAAGAGTACGATAAGTACATGCGGGACTATTTCGGTTTCGCCCCCGCAGGGGTGTGATGTGACCAGCAGCTGGTTCGTGCGTTACGGTCGGGCCGGCACCGTGGGTGTGATTTCCACCACCGACGGGGTGTCGCTCGCCGCTGGTGAAGAGGTCCTGTTAAAATCGACCTTGGGCTTGTTCCTCGGCGAAGTTCTCGGTCCTGTGCATCATCCCCCGGCAGCGTCGCCGGTGACGTGGGTCCGACATGCGACCACGGACGATCGAGAGCAGGCGGAGGCGGTTGCCGGTATTGCGGAGCAACTGGTGCATGTTTCGTGTGACCGTGTCGCCGAACTCGGCTTACCCATGATGATCGTGGACGCCGACGTCTCGCTCGACTCCACCGCGGGGTGGCTCCATGCCCTTCGGTGGGATTCCTGCCAAGTCGACTTGCTGGTGTCTCGTCTGGGCGGGCAATTCGCTTTCCCTGTCGGTGTGCTCGACTTCTCCCGTCCCTTGTCTCCGAGCAGCGGCTGCGGTTCGTGCAGTTCGGGCCGGAGTTGCGGAACAAGTTGCGCTTCTAGAACCACGGGTGGATGTTCGGGTTGCTCGTGCAGCACGGCACGCCACCGAACACCCCGCGACAACTCGGGAAACATCGCGGGCACGGTCAGGCAGGGACACCGAGTTGCCCTATTGTGACACGGCCGACGCTAGCGGGATTGCTCAGTCGCCACGTTCTTCCATTCATCCAGACGACGACGGATCACAGGAATCAACGCGGGTGATTTCAACGTGGCCAGGGATTTGGCCTGTTCTGCGGTTTTCACCGCGATGTCGAGGCGACCCGCAACAAAGTAGGCTTCGGCAAGGCCCCAAAGAACCTCAGCTTCCTCTCGTCGAGTCAAGCGAGCGGCACGTTCCGCCGACTCGACCGCCTTTTCCGGCTCTCCGAGTTGCCGCCAGGCGAGACTCAAGCCGTGCAGGGAACCCGCATGGTTCGGGTCGATGTCCAAGGCATATTGGAACCGATCTTTCGCCTCGGACCATCGCTCGAGTGAAAGCAAGGCGAGCCCCCACCGGTGATTGATCTCGACGGTGTAAGGCATGATGGCGTCGGCCCTGCGGAAAAACTCGAGCGCCGCCACTCCGTCTCCCCGCACGTATGCCATCCAACCCAGCATGTTTAGACCATAGGCGTCGTCGGGGTCATGCTTGGTCACCGTTTCGAGATGCTCGACGGCCCGGGACATCTGCCCGACCGAGGCGTACAGCGTTCCCAGGCGGCCGTGTGCCCGCGCCAAATTCGGTTTGATCGTCAAGATCCTCTCCAACAGCGGGATGGCCTCCCGTGGACGACCGATTCGTAACGCGTGTTGCACGGCATTCAAATCCGCATCAACTTGGGCTTGGGCAGCGATCGCCTCATCGAGCTTCCGTCGGGTCTCTGGAGTCGGGTCAAAGCGCCATGCCTCGCGCCAAGCACCAATGGCCGACATCAAGCGGTGCTCGGATTGGAGGCGACGCCCTTCCGCCCGCCAATGCTCCGCGAGGAGCTGTCTAATTCGTTCCGCCTCGGATTGGTGCGGCGGTTCCGGTCTTCCGCGGTGATATTTCCAAAGCGCTTCGAGACGTGCAGCGGGGTAAATGCCGATGCGGTGTTCGTGTGGCCGCATCGGAAACACGTACTGGTCTTCGGCCGTGTGAAACTTGATGGCCACTCGGTTGTACTCAGGCATGTGGCACGACACGCAATCATCGCGTACGCCCAAGGGCAGGTTTGTCCGATCGCCGCAAGACTCCGGCTCGTGGCATTTCTGGCAAGAACGGGCGACACTGGCGGCATCCTGCGGGCGATGCGGATTGTGGCACGTCGTGCAAGTCATGTCGCTTTGCTGAAAGCAGCGACTCCGCTTCAGGTACTTCACCTGGTCTGCAACGTGGTCGCTCTCACGATCATCACCAAGATTCAGTCGATAGAAATCTTCTAACGGCTCCCCGGGTCGATAACGGAACGGCGGTCCTTTGCCCCGCAAGGCATTACTGTGGCACTGGCCGCAAAGGTCCATTTGCTGCTCCCGCGACAATTGCCGAGGACGCGCGATTGCCTGCGGACGCCGGTCGTCGGGGTGGCGTCGGTGATATTCGACATGATCGCGACCCGGACCGTGGCAGCGTTCACAAGTGACCCCCCAAATCGCATCGTCACGCCGATACTCGTTCTCCGTCCCGGCAACGTGGCCGATCCAAGTGAAGTGACACTCCACGCAGCGAACCGTGGTCACGCGGGTGAAATCGCCGGGGTCCAACGGGTCGTAGAATTGCTCCCCCCAGCATTGTTGCGGTCCCAACCAGGCAATTGGCAACTCGTGAAGCGTGTTTCCTTTCCACGTGAAGTACACTTCGTCGGCGCGTCCGCCGGAGCCGTAAATCAAGTCGATCCTCCACGAGTCGCGGCGTTCCCCTGTCGGACCATTACGAATCAACGTCTGAATGTACTCGTCGCCCCTCTTCTCGATCGTGAAACGGACGCCCGGATTCCGTGAGACGTAGGTCCCCCCTTCATCGAAGGCGCTGGGCATCGGACCATCTTCCGGACGCCACGCCGCCTTGAAATGGCGCGTCGCCTGAAATTCGTGGACCCGCGCGGAGTGGCACTCGGCACAAACTTGCGGGCCGACGTAACCGGGATTCTCTCGAACGACGACCAGACGACCGTCGTCCGTCGGATCATCGGCGGGTTGCGCCGATTCATGGCGGCGAATGCTGAGAGCGAAGACCAGCAGACCCGCGGCGAGAATCGCCAACCCGAGGCCGACAGCCCAGCCCGGCACCCGAAACCACCAGGACGAAGAACGGCGTGTCATCCTTCTCGATCTCCTTGCCCGGTCATCGAATGACCACGCTCTGCGACCGCGGATTCACCACTCGCCGTCCAGAGAGACGAGGGAGGCAATTCCTGAAGTTCTTCCGCTTGCCGCGGGGCCCGTACTAGCCAACACAAAACCCCGTGCGCCGGGAGGTAGAGCACGAGCACATACGCCACCATCGCGACAACCAGGTACACGGGTGGCGGTACGACCCGCTGGACTTGACCAAACGGTCCAAGCACCCAGTTGATGTTGTCTGTCTCGCTGCTGACCATGTACGACACGGGAAAGATTAGCCAGCAGTATCCGATTTGCAGCCACAGGGCACGTCGGTCATAACCATACCGCACGAGGCACCCGATTAAGAGCAATGGCAGAAACAGGTGAAACAGGGCTAGACCCTTCTGGAGCGGCGGAAACGCCGGGTGGAACATGTACCATGCCGAGCCTAAGGGTGTCGTCTCGAATGACAACCCGATCAGGAAGTCGACGCTCCAGATCAAGTCGGGGATCAACAGTGCCAAGGCCTGCCAGGATAACAGCAACGGGCTTTCGAGCCACAATCCTAGGGCGATGACGACATTCCCGAGGTGGCACAGCCACAGGTAGTGGTTCCAATCCACAAACTGCTTGTAGAGTACTGCCCAAACGACAACCCAAACCGTGTATCCCAACTTGATCGACCACGGGATCGGTCGGTGCCGCAGATTCGCATGCCCGGACATCGGATTCATTTTAACGCTGCGACAGCGGCTTCTTGGAGAGCTTGCCGCATGGGCGAGCCGTCCGCATTCGGTAAACCGACCCGTTGGATCAGCAACAACACAAAGAAGTTTTTTTGAGGGTCTACCCATCCCTGCGTGCCGAACGCTCCGCCATGTCCGTAGGAGCCCGGGG
>JAOAAM010000713.1 GCA_026418875.1 Gemmataceae bacterium
TTTGTGGGAAGAGTCAGTGTGGCAAGCCGTGCGCCCGACGCTGATCATCGGGTTCGCAGGTGGAACCGCCGCAATATCCCTTGTGCTGTTGGGGACCCGAGGAGTCATCCGTCGATTACGAGAATTGGAACGCCATACCCGGCAAATCGCCGCGGGCGACTTTCGCCCGATGGCTTCGGCAGATGGCCCGCATGAGATCCGTCGCCTCGCCGATCACGTGAATGAAATGGCCATCAAGCTCCAGCACATGAAAGAGGCGGTCGCCTCCTTGGAGCGTGACCGACTGCTGGGTCAGGTGACCGCAGGCTGGGCACATCAGCTACGGAATGCCGCGACGGGCGCTCGCCTGGCCTTGCAGATCCATGCACATCAATGCTCTCACGACCGTGATTCCCTCGAAGTCGCGGAACGGCAATTGGGTCGAATCGAATCCGATTTGAAACGCTTTCTCGACTGGAAGCGCGGAATCATCCACGAAGACGTCTGCCCGGCGGCGCAATTGATCCAGGAAACGGTGGACCTGGTTCGGCCGAGATGCCGACATTCGGGAATCGTTTTGACATGGAATCAGCCCGTTGGTCCTCAACTCTGGGTGCGTGGCGATCGCACTCAACTGACTCATCTGCTGCTCAATGTGGTCACGAATGCGTTAGACGCCGCGGGACCGGCGGGCCAGGTCGAGATTGCTCTCGAACGTTCTAGTTTCGGTGTGTGCATCGACGTCTACGACAACGGCCCCGGACCGCCCGATTCGATTCGGGATCGGCTTTTCGAGCCTTTTGTGACATCCAAGCCCGAGGGAATCGGGCTGGGATTAGCGTTCGCGGCCCAAGTTGCTCAGTCTCACCGTGGTCGAATTTCGTGGACCCGCACTGCCGACCAGCGCACTCGTTTCCGAATTGAATTGCCGATCGAGACCCAAGAATGAAAGGTAAGCGAATCCTCATCATCGACGACGAAGAGGCCATCTGCTGGGCTTTGCAGCGAGCTTTTGAACAAGCCGGTGCGAGTGTCCAAATGACTGCCACTGCGGAGGATGGGTTGCGTTGCGTTCGAGAGCTTCGACCGCATGCCATTTTGCTGGATGTTCGACTCCCGGGCATGGACGGTTTGGAGGCGTTGGCCCGATTCCGGGAATCGGCACCCGAATGCCCCGTCATCATCATGACGGCGCACGGTAGCTTGTCCGCGGCTGTTGGGGCAGTCGAGGGCGGCGCATTCGATTATCTGGCGAAACCTTTTGATCTGGCGCAAGTCTTCGAGATTTTGGAACGGGCATGGGAGAAGGGCCGGCGCTCTAAGTCGCCGATTGCAGATGAAACTCCGGGACACGACGAGATCATCGGTCGAAGCCCGCCGATGCAGGAGGTCTTCAAACAAATTGCACTGGTGGCACCACGCGAGACAAACGTCCTCATTACGGGGGAGAGTGGAACCGGGAAAGAGTTAGTAGCTCGAGCGATCCATCGACATAGCCATCGGCGGGGAGGGCCGTTCATTCCCGTTCACATCGCCTCGTTGAATCCGAACCTCTGTCTCTTATACACATCTCCGAG
>JAOAAM010000718.1 GCA_026418875.1 Gemmataceae bacterium
GCCGCGGCCCAGGCCGTCGGAAAAATCCCGGTCGACTTCCACCAGCTGGCTGTCTCCACCCTTAGCCTCAGTGGGCATAAATTTGGCGGTCCCCACGGCATCGGGGCGTTGCTCGTCAACCGGTGCACCCGAATCCAGCCGCTCCTGTTCGGCGGGCCGCAACAGCGAGGTCGTCGTCCCGGCACGGAGCCAGTCGCCTTGATCGTCGGGTTGGCCGCCGCCCTGCGGGTTGCTTGGTCCGCACGAGAGAGGGAACAGCGACATCTGGCCGATCTTCGGCAACGCTTGTGGGAGCAGCTGAATCGACAGGCGGCTCCCGTTCTCCTCAACGGACCCACCGAAGGCGGACTGCCCGGCATCTTGAACCTGTCGTTTCCCGGGTGCCGCGGCGACGCTTTGCTGATGGCCCTGGACCTGGAAGGGGTGTGCGTCTCCACGGGGTCGGCCTGCTCGAGCGGGTCGCTGCTGCCGTCTCCCGTGCTGCGGGCGATGGGCCTGCCGGAGGAGCGCTGCCGTTCTGCCATTCGGCTGAGCCTCGCCCCGACGCTGACGGCTGACTTGGTGGATGCCGCTGCCGCCACCATCGCCCGAGTCGTCGCGCGGCTGCGCTCGATTCCCGCCGACGAGCCTTGACAACCGGCCGAGACGGTCACAAAATACTGTTCGTGGGTACAGTATCAAACGGCAGAGATGCCTTTCCGTTCAGGCTGCACCGTCGTCGCCGCCTGTCTTGCGGATAGAATTTAGGAATTCGGAGCGTCCGATTTCGCTTGCCGTGGTGGCAAGCCGGGCCACCGTATTTTTCTCCCTCGAACTCTCTCCCCCTTCCGCCAGGACGGCGACGAGAGACGAACAAGGAACCCTCATCAGTCATGGTCAATCGGAACCTGTTACGGCAATTCGATCTCCCCGAAGAGCAGATGCAAGAGGAGATCGATCGAAATTTTGAAGAAGCGTTCGGCAATTGGCTGGAAAAAGACCGCGAACCCGTTGCCATCAACAAGATTGTCGAGGGCACGGTGCGCGAGATTCGCGGCGAAGACGTGGTGATCGACATCGGCTATAAGTCCGAGGGGATCATCAAGCTGGAAGAGTGGAAGGAAGAGGGCACCGACACCATCGTGCCGCCCAAGCCCGGCGACCGGGTACAAGTGCTGCTGGAGACGCTGGAGGACGAGAACGGCAACGTCGCCCTGAGCTACCGCAAAGCCAAGCGGCAGAAGGAATGGGAGGCGATCCTCGAAAAGCACAAGGAAGGCGACGTGGTCACCGGCACGGTGCTGCGGAAGATCAAGGGCGGGTTGTTGGTGAACATTGGCGTGAATGTCTTCCTGCCCGCGTCGCAAGTGGACATCCGCCGACCGCCGGATATCGGCGACTATGTCGGCAAGACGATCGAGTGCACGATCTTGAAGATCGACGAGACGCGGCGGAACATCGTCGTCAGCCGACGCAAGCTCATCGAAGACCGTCGCCGCTCGCAGAAAGAAAAGCTGCTGGCCGAACTCGAAGTCGGGCAGATTCGCAAGGGCGTGGTCAAGAACATCGCCGACTTTGGTGCGTTCGTCGACTTGGGCGGCATCGACGGCTTGCTGCACATTACCGACATGGCCTGGAGCCGCGTCACCAATCCGCATGACGTGGTGAAAATCGATCAGGAGCTGGAGGTTTACATCCTCAACGTCGATCGCGAGAAGGAGAAGATCGCGCTGAGCCTGAAGCACAAGACGCCCAGCCCTTGGCAAAGCGTCGAGGAGAAGTACCCGGTCGGCAGCCGCCACGTCGGCGAGGTGGTGAACATCATGTCGTACGGTGCCTTCGTCAAGCTCGAGCCGGGCGTCGAAGGCTTGGTCCACATCAGCGAGATGAGCTGGACGCGGCGGATCAACCACCCCAGCGAGCTGGTCTCCATCGGCGATCAGATCGAAGTGCAAGTGTTGAACATCAACCGCGAGAAACAGGAAATCTCGCTGGGCATGAAGCAAATTCAGCCCAACCCGTGGGACAAGGTGGCCGAACGCTATCCGCCGGGGACGATCGTCAGCGGCGTGGTCCGCAACCTGACCAACTACGGCGCCTTCATCGAGATCGAGGAAGGCATCGACGGGTTGCTGCACGTCAGCGACATGAGTTGGGTCCGCAAAGTGAGCAACCCCAACGAAGTGGTCAAGAAGGGCGACCACGTCACCTGCGTGGTCCTCAACGTCGATCAGGAGCGCAAGCGGGTGGCCCTGGGTCTGAAGCAGATGGCCAACGACCCGTGGGAGGGCGACATCCCGTCGAAGTATCGCCCCGGCATGGTGTGCAAGGGGAAGGTGACGAAGATCACGAATTTCGGCGTGTTTGTCGAACTGGAGCCGGGATTGGAAGGTTTGCTCCACGTCTCGGAGTTGGCCGACGACAAGGTCGACAGCCCCGAGGATGTGGTGAAGGTCGGCGACGAGATCGAAGTCAAAGTCTTGCGGGTCGAGGTCAAGGACCGCAAGATCGGTCTGAGCCGCAAAAACCTCTACGACGGCGTGGGCGACGAGGACGCTGGCCCCGAATCGCAGCCCGTGCGGGAACGAGAGACGCGGCGGGAGTTGCGTGGCGGGACGGGCCAGGCTGGGCCTTTGTTCCAGATCCCCGGTGCCGAGGAAAAGAAGTAACCAGCCACGGTCCGGGCAGGCCGATGCCGGACTCTGGCGAGCGGTGCTTGGCCTGCCCCGACCTTGTCCGTTCCGATCGTGCCAACGGAGCGTTTCGTTCCGTCCGCGGATTTATCTTCCGTGGCGACAAACGTTGGCATCTTTCCAGAACATCATTCCGCTCGGTCGATACCGGGAGAGCGGAGCGGATCCACGGATTCGCCCGCCGCCCCTATTGATGGGACGGGCCGGGGCTTCGGCTCGTCCGCCCGGCCGAGCCACACGACTTTCTCGCGGGAGCCGCCATGACTCGACCTCGACGAGTTCGCAGCGAAGCCGTGCAATCACCGCTGGAGACCTACCTCCGCGAAATCAACGAAACCCCGCTGCTGACCGCCGAGCAGGAAAAGGAACTCGCCCATCGCATCGCCCAAGGCGACCTCGCCGCCCGCGACCAGATGGTCCGTGCCAACCTCCGACTCGTCGTCAACATCGCCCGCGGTTACACCGGCAAAGGGCTGAACCTCCAGGACCTCATCGAGGAAGGAAACCTCGGCCTGTTGCGCGCCGTCGAAGGATTCGACCCCAACATGAACACGCGCTTCAGCACCTACGCCAGCTACTGGATCA
>JAOAAM010000769.1 GCA_026418875.1 Gemmataceae bacterium
CTCATCGCCGGTCGCATCCCCCCGGATGACTTGAACCAACTGCTGCAACCGATCTTCGACCCTGAGGCCAAACGGCATGCGAAGGTCATCGCCAAGGGGATCAACGCGGGACCTGGGGCGGCCAGCGGTCGGATCCGGTTCTTCGCGGACGAAGCGGAGGAGGATGTTCGCAAGAATGGCAAGGGGGTGATCCTCGTTCGTCGAGAGACCAGCCCCGAAGACATCCGAGGCATGCAGGCGGCGGACGGAATCCTGACGGCCTTCGGCGGGGCCTCCTCCCATGCCGCTCTCGTCAGCCGACAGATGGGCAAGGTTTGCGTTGTGGGCTGCTCGGCCCTGCAAATCGACTACGAAAAACGAACCGTCACCGTCGGCGACCTCGTGTTGAAAGACGGCGATTTTATCAGCCTGGATGGTTTCACCGGCGAAGTCATGCTCGGCCAGGTCGCGACCAAGCCGAGCGAGGTCGTGCAGGTGTTGATCCAGAAATCGTTGAAACCGTCTGATTCGAAGGTTTACCAACAGTACGCGAAATTGATGAGTTGGGCCGACAAAGCCCGGGGCGACTTCCGGATCCGGACGAATGCCGACAAGCCGGACCAGGCCGAGCAAGCGTTGGCGTTTGGGGCCGAGGGGATCGGCTTGTGCCGCACCGAGCACATGTTCTTCGACCACATCCGCGAGATGCGCGAGATGATCTTGGCGCAGACGGAAGAGGACCGACGGAAGGCGTTGGCGAAGCTATTGCCGTACCAGCGGGCGGATTTCGAGGGGCTGTTCCGGGTGATGAAGGGCCATCCGGTGACCATCCGCACCTTGGACCCCCCCTTGCACGAGTTCCTTCCGCAGGACGAAAAGGGGCAGGCCGAAGTGGCCCGGGAGATGGGCGTGCCCGTTCAAGTGATCGCGGAGCGGGTGAAATCGCTGCACGAATTCAACCCGATGCTGGGTTTCCGCGGCTGCCGCCTGGGGATTGTCTTCCCCGAAATCACCGAGATGCAGGCTCGGGCCATCTTCGAGGCGGCCTGCAACGTCGCCGCGGAGGGGATCGACGTTCAACCCGAGATCATGATTCCGTTGGTTGCGTTCTTAAACGAATTGAAGGCCCAAGCCCGAGTGGTTCGGGAGACGGCGGAGAAGGTGTTTGCGGAGAAGGGCCGGAGGATCAATTACCTGATTGGCACCATGATCGAGTTGCCGCGGGCTTGTATCGTCGCGGATCAGATTGCCAAGGAGGCGGAGTTCTTCAGCTTCGGCACCAACGCCCTGACCCAAACGGGCTTGGGCATGAGCCGCGACGATTACGGCAGTTTCATCAAGTTTTACATGGACCCGCCGAAGATCCGTAACGAACGGGGCGAGGAAGTTCCGCAACCGGAAATCTTGCCGCGCGATCCTTTCCAGTCGATCGACGTCGATGGCATCGGCGGCTTGATGCGAATTGGTGTCGAAAAGGGACGTACGACGCGACCGGATCTGAAAGTGGGGATCTGCGGCGAGCACGGCGGCGATCCCGATAGCGTGAAGTTCTGCTACAAGATCGGCTTGAATTACGTCAGTTGCTCGCCGTTCCGCGTCCCGATCGCCCGCTTGGCGGCGGCACAAGCTGCTTTGGACGCTCGCAAGAAGTGAACGTCTCCAGCTCGGGCAGTTATTGGACGCTACAGCCAGGTTCGCGACGTCGATGATCCGGTCTTGTCCGTCGGCATCGGCGTCGCTTTTGGTTTTGGCCCATGTCGGACTCTGACTTAGTACTCGTGACGGGCGGAGCCGGGTTCATCGGTTCGCACCTGGTCGATGCCTTGCTCGATGCCGGTCGGCCCGTGCGAGTCCTTGACGATTTCAGCACGGGGTTGCGGCAGAACCTTGCCGGTCGGTCGGCGGACCTCATTGAAGGCAGCCTGACGGACCCGGGGTGTGTCGCGCGAGCGGTCGATGGAGTCCACACCATCTTTCACTTGGGAGCGTTGGCGTCGGTTGCTCGGAGCGTTGAGACACCCTTGGTCTCGCATGCTGCGTGCGCCACGGGCACGTTGAATGTTTTGGATGCCGCGCGACGCTCCGGCGTGAAGAGGGTGATTTACGCGGCTAGCTCCAGTGCGTATGGGGGTGCATCGGGGGAGAATGGTCAGAGCGAAGACACTCCCATCAAGGCGCTGTCGCCTTACGCTGCGGCGAAGTTGTCCGGCGAATTGTACTGCGAGGCGTTCGCGGCGACTTACGGGCTGGAGACGGTTCGGCTGCGATTTTTCAACATCTTCGGGCCACGCCAGCGATCCGACAGTCCATATTCGGGTGTCATCGCACTTTTTGTCGCGGCGATGACTCAAGGCCGTCGCCCGACAGTTCACGGCGATGGCCTGCAATCCCGCGACTTCACCTACGTGGCCAACGCCGTCCAAGCCCTGCTTCGCGCTGCCACGGCCCCTTCCCATGTCTCCGGTCGAGTTTACAACGTCGGCACTGGAAACAGTGTCAGCATTCTCCAATTGATCGACGCCCTCAACTCGCTTTTGGGCACGCAACTGGAACCGATATTCGGCCCGGCCCGCCCCGGCGATGTTCGCTTCTCGCGGGCCGACATCACCCGCACGCGCCAAGACCTCGGATACGAACCCCAGGTGACCTTCATCGACGGACTGAAACGCACGGTGGAATGGTATTTGTCGGGGGCGGGTGTCGCTTAACGTTGTCGCCCCGCCATTGGGCTGGTTCGTTTCGTCTCAGGCATAAAATTCCCGTGGTTCGACCGACTTGTCGGGCCAAGTGAAGCGTAAGAGGCGTTTCCACTCGTAGTCGCCGCCGATGTTGTAACCTTCGATCCGGCCGAGCTTGCCATGTCTCGCCCGGTGTGTGTGGCCACTGAACACGACGGCGATGCGGTCCGCGAAGCGCTCGAGCAATTCCTCGAAAGATCGGTTGCCGGAGAATGCCTGCCAGAGCATGCGATCCAGGGTGATCGGGCCGTGTCCCGGGAAGTTCAGTCCGCGGAACGCCGGGTAATGCGTCACGACGACGGCGTGAGAGACTTCGCCGAGTGCGGCTCGCAGGTGGGATTCAAGCGTGGCCACGGCGAGTTGCGTGAACTGAGCATGAGTCAGATGCCAGCGGACGAAACGGGCATCATTGTGTCGACCCCGGCTGAAGCGCATATCGCGCAAGCGCTCGGAGAAATCGTCCGGCGGATCCCAATTCTCGGCATCGGCCCAGCTTCCGTCGTACCAATTCATGGTGCCGACGATCGCCAGGTCATGTTCGGTCAAGATCATCGGGCCGCCGTCCAAGTAATGGAATCCGTACGCGGCACTGATCCGGGGTAGCCAGTCGCGGTAGACCGTCCACGAATCGCCACGCCCGTCATCCTCCGTCACCCAGATGTCGTGATTCCCGGGAACCAACGCTTTCCGGCATGGGATCGTCGCGAAGTGCTCCAAACAACGTGGAAAATCCTCGCCCGCACCGACATCGCCTGCCAGGATCAAAATGTCGGGCGGTTCGCGGCGCAAGTCCTCGGACAGGCGCCTGGTGGCAGCGTCTCCCGATGAGCGGATGCCCCAATGCAGATCCGCAGTGACGGCGAGGGTCAACATGCGGCCGTCTCGCTTCGTTGATCACCGGTCATGAGTTGCTCGCAGACGGTTGTGCGGACGGACTCACCAATGAGCGATGGGGCCAGACGGGACCGAGACGTGAAACTCCAGAACATCGCGTTCGGCCCAATCCGCTGGTTCGCCACGCTGGCGAATTTCCTCGACGATTTGCTCGAACATCGCTCGGCTCGACACCATCACGAGACGCTGCTGGATTGCCTTTCCCGTCCGCAGCGCCTTGGTATACCAGGTTGCGACCCGCCGGAACTGCAAACAGCCGAAGTGCTCTCCGCGCCATTCCACCAGCCGATCGAAATGTCGTTCCATGAAGGCCAATCGCTCGCCCCAGCTGGCTCTCGCGGCGGATTTTCCGGTTCGCAGCCACGAATCCAACTGACGAAAGATCCACGGATTGGCGAGCGCACCACGGCCGATCGCAATGCCGTGACAGCCCGTCTCCTCGAACATGCGGGCGGCATCGGCGATGCCACGAACGTCGCCATTCCCGATCACGGGGATGCTCTCCACCGCCTCGACGACACGACGGATGCCGTCGAGCTTGACCTTCCCGCTGAAACCTTGTTCACGAGTTCGCCCGTGGATGGTGATGGCCGCGACGCCGACCTCCTCGAAGGCGCGGGCGAAGTATGGAGCCGTGAGGTTCTCATCATCCCAACCGAGTCGCATTTTCACCGTCACCGGGATGGCGACCGACCGAACAACACGTTCGACAAGCCGGATGGTGCCGGCCGGATCGCACAGCATGGCCGACCCACCCCCCGTGCGCACCACCTTTCGCACCGGGCAGCCCATGTTGATGTCCACCAGGGACACGCCCCGATCTTGCAGCCATTGTGCCGCGGCACACATGTCGTCCACGTTGGAGCCGAAAATCTGCACAGCCAGTGGCTGGTCCCCGGGACATGTCGCCAACAATTCCATCGTTTTCGACTTGCCTTCGAGAATGGCCCGAGCGTTGACGAGGTCCGTCGTCGCCAGGCCAAGACCGCCCAGTTCACGAACCGACAGCCTCAGGGCCACGTTCGTGTACCCAGCCAAGGGGGCGAGATTGAAGCGACTCGGCAGTGTCACGGAGCCGATTCGGAGCGGCGAGTCAAAGTGCGGCGGGGTGGTCAATCGTGATTCCATACGTCCTTCTCGTGGGAATTCTAGGGCGGCTCCAGCGACTTTGATCTAAGCCAACCGCAGAGTTCAAGCTCCGTGCTTCCCGCCATCGTCTTTACCGAAATTCCTCAATTTGCCGTTCGTGCGACGACGATTCAGCGTAACATGGGGACACCGACCCTGATCCTCCCGAAGATTCGACGGCGGAACCCCTGCCGAGCCGTGGTGCTTGCGTCTGTCATGCTGACATTCGGTTTGGCCAATGCCGAGGAACCACAGCGGCTCGGACTTGACGATTTCGTCCGCTTGATGGACCAGCGGCATCCTCGTCTAGCACAGGCGAATCTTGCAATCGAGGCGGCCTATGGTCGAGCGGATCAGGCCAGTCGTTATCCGAACCCCACGCTCGACGTCAGCGGGGCCGAAATCAACGACCGCACCGGCCCCTCCGGCATCTGGTCGCCATTCTTCACTCAAGAAATCGTCCGGCGCGACAAGCGGCGTCTCGACATCGCAGCGGCTCAACAGGCCATTCAGGAATCGACTTGGCTGTATTACGTCGAGCGCTTTGCCTTGCTGACTCGGGTACGGGAGCGCTACTTCGATGTGCTGGCCTTGCAACGGCGTGCTGAGACTTTGGAGCGGGCGGCCGCCGCGCAACAGCAGCTCGTCGAATTGGCCCGTCGCTTGGAAGCCGCGGGACAGGGAACCCGCATCGATCTTCTGAACGCGGAGATCGCGTTGCGTCAAATCGACTCGGACTTGGAGGCGACACGGGCAAGTTACCGAGCCGCCTTCCACCGCTTGGGTGCCGTCGTCGGCGAGCCGGACCTGCCCGTCGTGCAATTGGTTGGAACTCTGGACGCTGAGCTGCCGCAGTATGATTTGGAAACCCTGGTTGCGACGGTTCGTCAATCGCATCCGCAAATCCTGGCAGCCCGAGTTGCCGTGAATCGCGCACATCTCCTCCTTCGCCGGGCCGAGGTAGAGCGAAAACCGAACATCACACTGGGGGCCGGTTACGTTTGGCAGGGTCAGAACCGATCACATGATTGGAGTCTGGCGATCCGCTTGCCCATTCCGCTGTGGAATCGCAACGAGGGAAACATCCGTGCCGCTCAAGCCGAGGTGGGGCAAGCGACGCTGGAGATTCGCCGTCTCGAGCTGGAACTGTCGGACCGCATCGCCGAGGCCTTCCAGCGATATGCTGCCGGCAAACGCCGCGCCGAGTCGTTTCGTGATCAGATTCTCCCCCGCGCGCGAGATGCCTTCGACTTGGCAGTGAAAGGTCAAGCCGCCGGGCAAATCGATTCCGTCCGCGTGCTGCTAGCGCAACGCACCCTACTTGATAACGAGTTGGAAGGGATTCGCCACATGTCCGAGGCGTGGCAGGCCGCGGCTGTGTTGTCCGGCTTGATGCTCGAGGAAGCCTGGCCGATTTTTCCGAAATAATACCCGACGCATCATTCCTTGTGAAATCAGGTCACGTTGGTGTTCGCTCCATTCGTCTCGAACTAAACAAGCCAGCTACACGTCACGGCCCCATCAGGTACCAAATTCCGAGATACGCCCCAATCGCCAGCAAAAGCAATCCGACGATGAATTGCAGGAACTGTTTCGAGCTACGACGACCGAAGAGCCGGTCCACCTCGGCCTGGTCCCCATGTTCGATTGCGTATTGGAGGGAAAACTCATACTTCCCCTCCGGATAGTCGATCACACTGTCTTCGCGCAGGTAACGATCGAACTCCGGCGAGTCGGCGTGAGGACTGACCAGCACGTCAAACCTGAGGGAACCGGCTCCGACGAAGGTAGCCGGCCAGAGTTCGGCCCGGGCGCTTTCCGGAAGAAGGCTCCAGATGTCCCGAATGAGCGTGGGATCCGGCTGATTGCCGCGGAAGACGACTCGCGCAC
>JAOAAM010000785.1 GCA_026418875.1 Gemmataceae bacterium
GTAAGGGGCCGTGGCTCGAGCGCTCAAGCAGCAGATGCGGCCGGAGAAAGCAGCGCGGAAGTCTTGAAACGACGCGTAGCGGTGTATTTCGACCGCCGGCCAGTAGTCCAACCCCGCCCGGCGTAGTGTCGGCTCATCGAGGCGAAAACCGAGACGCCCGATCAAGTGCAACGGGACGCCCGTGGCGGCACAAAGCCGGGCAATGTTCCCCGTGTTCGGCGGTATTTCCGGTTCCCACAGCGCCACGTGAACGACGGCGAGGCTCATGCGGCTAATTTAAGCTCAAGTTGGCGGCTCGACCGGCCGAAATGTCGAATAAGCCATGGAAGGCACTTTGTTGACCGCGACTCGGGGGAGTTGCTTCCATGGCCGACGCCGTCCTCTCCACGCCGCCCATTCCACGCCGCATCTGGGCCGGAATCATCCTCTTGATCGTCGGGTTGGCCCTCGCGGTCTCCGTCATCGCTCACGATCCCGCGTCGGCTGGGGAGGGGCATCCTCTCGGTTCGGTCGGTCACCGGCTTGCCGCGCAGCTTGTCGACACTTTCGGCCTGTCCGCCTACCTGTTGGTCGGCGGATGGTGTATCCTCGCGGTCACGTTGCTTGCCCACGCCAATGTTCCCCGCTGGGTCACTCGCTTGGTCGGGTGGACATTACTCGTGCCTTGCTCGGCCGTTCTGGCGGACGGTTTTCGCACGCTGATCGATGGCCCGACGACGACCGGACCTGGCGGGCTGGTCGGCGCCGGCCTCGCTTTCGCGTTGACCCATCATATGGCTGTTGTGCCCCGGATCTTCGTCTTCACGGCCGTTGCATCGTTGGCAGTTTATTTGGCGATGGATGACGTTCTCGTTGCCGGTGTACATGCCCTGCTCCGCGGGGCGAAGGCGATCAAGATGGCCTTCGACTGGGTTCGACGGAGAATTGTGAAAAGGCGCACGACCGGCCAATCCGTCAAAGTTCGTCCACCGCGGAAATCCCGCCCCGAGGGGGACTTGGTCATTCATAAACCCGAAAACTCCCCGCCCGAGTCCGAGAACTCTGGAACGCCCGAACTTAGCGACTTCGAGTTGCCGCCCATCAGTCTGCTCGACGACCCGGAGCCGTTTCCTCACGAACAACACGAATCGCAGTTGCGGCAGACCGCGTCGTTGTTGGAGCAGACGTTTTCCGACTTGGGCTTGAATGTCCGCGTGGTGGGGATCCACACTGGGCCGGTGGTCACCCAATATGAAATCGCCCTGGAGACGGGGCTTCGCGTCAACAAAGTCACCGTCCTGAGCGACGATCTGGCGTTGAACTTGAAAGTCCCCAGTGTCCGCATCGTCGCCCCCATCCCGGGGAAGAACACCGTGGGCATCGAGGTACCCAACGAGCATCGGGCCATTGTTCGGCTGAAAGAGCTGATGCAAACGGCGGCGGCGAAGATCGGCAAATCACGACTGCCCTTGTTGCTGGGCAAAGACACCCAGGGACGTCCACTCGTCTACGACCTCGCCGAGATGCCCCACTTGTTGATCGCTGGGCGCACGGGGACGGGGAAGTCTGTGTGTTTAAACTCAATCATCCTCAGCTTGTTGTTGACGAAGAGGCCCGACGAGTGCCGACTGATCATGATCGACCCGAAGCAGGTCGAATTCAGCGACTACACCCGTCTGCCGCACCTAATGTGTCCCGTAGTCACGCAAAACTCCCGGGCGGAGGCGATTTTGGCATGGGCGGTGGACAAGATGGAGGAGCGTTATTCGCTCTTGGCTCGGACACGCTGTCGCAACATCGCTCAATTCAACGCCCTGAGTGCCGAGGAGCGGCGCTCTCGCGTTGGCGTCGGGGAGCCTGACGATCAAAACGCCGACCCAATGCCCTACATCGTCATCATCATCGACGAGATCGGCGACCTGATTATGGAAATGAAAAAAGAGGTCGAGACGCACATCATTCGCCTGGCTCAGAAATCTCGGGCTGCGGGAATCCACCTGATCCTGGCGACACAGCGGCCGACTGTCGATGTCGTCACGGGCTTAATCAAATCGAACCTGCCAGCCCGAATTTGCTTCCAAGTCTCCAGTCGGTCGGACAGCCGGGTCGTGCTGGATGAGATCGGGGCCGACAAATTATTGGGCAAAGGCGACATGTTGTTCTTGCAACCCGGGACGAGTACCCTGATTCGAGCCCAGGGGGCGTATGCCAGCGATCCGGAGATTCAGCGAGTCGTTGCCTATTTAGATTGCGATCCAGAGTTCGCGCCGGAACTGATGAATCTGAAGAGTCGTCCGCGCGAAGGCGGGTCCGGTGCCCCGATGAAGTCTCGCGACCCCCTCTACGAACAGGCGGTGGAAATCATCGTCCGCGAGGGCCGGGGTAGCGTCTCGCTGTTGCAACGTGCGTTGGGAATCGGGTACGGCAAGGCAGCACGTTTCATCGACTACATGGCGGAGGATGGTATTGTGGGGCACTACAACGGGAGTCAGGCCCGGGAAGTGCTCATCACGCCGGAACAATGGGAGGAAATGCGATCCGCTGAGAAAGTGTGATTCGCTCAACAAGACTCACGATGGCTCCGGTGCCAGCACCGGCAGCTCATGGCTTGTTCCCACGTCGATCGACAAGGGACTGCGGAGCGGCAGGCACAACACGAACCTGCTGCCTCGGCCTGGTTGGCTCTCGACATGGATGTCCCCGCCATGCTCCCTCATGATCTTTCGACTCACCGGCAATCCGAGGCCCGTACCGCGCGCGCCCTTGGTGCTGACGAATGGCCGAAAAATCTCTTCCAGGCTCTCGGCGGGAATTCCCGGGCCGTTATCGACCACTTCGACGCATGCCCATTCCTGCGAGGGATCGCGGCGGACGAGGATACGCACTTCGCCGTCGGGCCGATCCGACACCGCATCCAACGCATTGCCGACGACGTTTAATAAGGCTCGGTGGACGCCCTCGGGATCTGCGGGAACTTGGGGTAGTGTCGGGTCCGACACCGCCTCCAATTTCACCGCTTGCTCCTCCGCACGAGGACGGCATAGCTCGACCACGTCCAACACCACCCGATTCAGGTCGGTCGGCTCGATGGCCGGTTCCCGTTCCTTCGAGTAGCTAAGCATGTCCAGCACCAGGTCGTACACCTTGTTCTGGTTCTTATCCAGAACGCGCCAGCCTTTGGCGATCAGGTCTTCGTTCTTCTCGGCGATCCCGAGCTTCAGCAACTCGCTGCCGGATCGCAACCCTTGCAGGATGTTCTTGATGTGGTGCGACAAGGCGGCGATCGTTTGCCCGACGGCCGCGAGGCGCTCCGCTTGGACAAGCGCCTGGTAGTAGCGCGTCTCCTCGACGGCTAACGCTGCCTGGTGGGCGATGGCGATGGCGAGCGTCAAGTGATCCTCGGTGAATTTGCCCGTGACCTTATCCTGATCGATCATTTCTCGGGGCGTCGTCCGGGTGTCCAAGTAGAGCACGCCCAAGGTTTCATGGCGACCTTTCATGGGGACGCAGATTGCCTCGCGGATGCCGAAGCGGACAATGCTTTGCCCGGAACTGAAGCGTTCATCGCGGGCGGCGTCGCTGACCAGAACGCCTTGCCGTTCCCGAAGGACGTAATCCATGATCGTGCGGCTGATTTCGATGCGTTCGTGCGGGTTCAAACCCTCGCGGAAGCGAACGGCCTTCGGCTCGAAGTCCTGCGATTCCGCCCGGCGAAGCATGATGCAGCCGCGGTCGGCCTCGATCGAGCGAAAGATCAATTCCATGATTCGTTCTAGGAGCGGGTCGATCTCGAGGATGTGACTGACGGCCTGCACGGTTTCGTACATGACGCTGAGGTTTGCCAGCCGAGTCCGTAGCCACTCTGACGCGGCTTCGCCCGGCCGTGCCAAGATTCTCGCGGCTTCGGCTTCGCCGATGGTCTTGATGATCGCGGACGGCGAATCCTCATGCCGACCGATCATGCGAATTTGGTCGGCGATTTGCGTCGGTTCATCGAGGGGGCGGACCGACGCGGTGTACACCAGGATGGTTTGACCGATTTGCAAGTGATCGCCGTATTGCAGGTCGCATTCTCGAATCAGCCGCGTGTTCACGTAAGTCCCGTTCGCACTGCCAAGATCGACGAGGCGATAAGAGCCGTCGGGATTGCGTCGGAACTCTGCATGGCGACGTGAGGCTTCCGTATCGAAGAGCCGGATTGCGTTGGTCGAGTCACGACCAATCGCAGAGCATTCGCCCTCGATCTCGTACTGTTTCCCCAGATCCGTCCCTTTGACGACGATCAAGCGTGGCACATCGGTTCCTCGAAAGCCGCTCGATAGAAAACGACGAAGGGCGACGGGTGCGAGCCTCTGTTGTGTACCGTACCGATCCTGCGACGGCTGCGTCAAGCAAATCGGGGCAGCATCGACAGTGCCGCCGTCGTCGTTCCAGACCTGCTTGTTTCCCGCAAGTGGCGAAATACCATATGCTGGGCGCAGTCTGCGGCGCGACGAATTGCCCCCAGCCGGTTCGAGACGCCCGTTTTTGTCGGGGTCGCTCAAGCATGACCATTCGCTCGTTGTTGTTGGGTATCGACGGCGGAGGGAGCCACACGGTGGCAATTCTCGCGGAGGCAACCTCGGGGGGCAGAATTTTAGGACGCGGCATCGCTGGGCCATCGAACATCCAATCAGTCGGGGTCGATCGTGCCTTGAGTGAGCTGGACCGCGCCATTGGGTTGGCTTTTTCGGATGCCAAACTTGATCGGCAACCTGTCACCGCCGCTGCCTTTGGCCTGGCCGGCGTGGACAGCCCCGCCGCAGCGGGCATCATCCGCGATTGGGCCGAACGCCGACACATCGCGGATCAGCTCGAGATTGATAACGACGCCACACTTCTTCTCGTCGGCGGCACTCCTGATGGCTGGGGCATTGCCGTGGTGTGCGGCACAGGCTCGATCGCCTTGGGCCGTGCCCCAGATGGCCGCATGGATCGCTGCGGGGGGTGGGGGTATCTCCTGGGTGATGAGGGTAGCGCCTACGCATTGGCGCTATCGGCTGTGAGAGCGATCGCTCGGTCGGCGGATCAGTGTGAGCCGGGAACACTGCTGACGCCTTCACTGCTCGCGGAGATG
>JAOAAM010000487.1 GCA_026418875.1 Gemmataceae bacterium
CCAGGTTGGGAAAACGGCTTGGTTGGCACAGGTGGCCCCCGGGCAAGGATTTCTGCCGCGTTCGCCTGGACAGCCGATTCCTGCGGCGCGAAGATAAAGGGGTTCCCCGTCGATCCGCTCCCGAGGTTCCGCACCATGCCGTGGCTTCCCCTGACTGCCCTCTTCCTCGCGGCCCTCACCGCTTTCCCCGTGCCCTCGGGCCGAATCAAGACCAAAGAGGGAGCCGCGAACGATCCCGGCCCGAAGCTGCCGCTCACCGGCTTGGCACCCGCTAAAATCTTTCCCGACCTTTGCCACTATCGCTACCGCATCAGCACCTCGTCGCCGCAGTGCCAAGCCTTCGTCGATCAAGCCCTGGGCTTTTACTACTCCTACGTCTGGATGGAGGCGGCTCGGTCGTTCGAGACGGCCCTGCAACATGACCCGGAGTGTGCCTTCGCCTATTGGGGACTGTCCCGAGCGATGGAGAAGTGGGGCAAGGGCGACCACGTTGCTGCCTTGAAGAAAGCGAAGGAACTGCTGCCCAAGGCCGATCCCCGGGAACAAAAGCTGATCTTGTCGCGGTTGCAAGAGAAAGGGTTGACCGACGAGAAACTCTCGCCGGAGCAACGCAACCCCGCCGCCCAGAAGACTCTTGATGAATTGCTGGCCCTGCACGACGACGATCAAGAGGCTTGGTTCGCCCGAGCGCAACTGAGCGAACCGGCCGGAGCCGTGCCGTATTACAAGGCGCTCCTGCGGATCAACCCGTTGCACCCCGGAGCGAATCACGAGCTGGTCCATCATTACGAGAACATCAAACGACCGGCCCTGGGGCTGCCTTACGCCGATCGGTACATCGAGTCGTCGCCGGGCATTCCCCATGCGTACCACATGCAGGCTCACCTGGCCACGCGATTGGGGCGCTGGGACCGAACGACCGACCTCTCGGCGCGAGCGATCGAATTGCAGCGAGAATACCACGCCTTTCAGGGAGTGAAGCCCGCCGACGACTGGCAGTTCTCGCATCATCTCGAAATCCTGACGATCTCATTAGTCCACGACGGTAGCTTTCAGGAAGCCCGGCTGGTCAAGGCGCAGGCGGAGAACGCCGGCTACAAGCACTGGCTGCCGTGGTTTCGCTTGCACCTTGCCGAGGGCGATTGGTCTGCAATCCAGCCCATCATCGACCATCACCGCAAGCAGGACAAACCGGCAGCGGCGTACTACTCGGCGCTACGGGCCTTGCATCAGGGAGAGCTGGTCCGTGCGGCGGCCGAGATCGAAATCCTCCGGCAGGCGTTGACGGCCTTGCCCAAGAAACGCCAGACCGAGTTGCACTTCTGGGAGACACAGGGCTTGCTGTTGTGCCGCACCGGCTCTCCCGACGAGGGGCTCCGTCTCCTGCAACGTGCCGTCGACAAAACCAAGGACGATTTCCAGCATCATGCCTGGGGCAACGGGGCCTATTACATGGAAGTGTGGGGGTTGGCGGCGCTATCGGTGGGACGCTGGTCGATCGCCGAGGAGGGGTTGCTCGAAGCTTTGGCCCACGATCCCGGCAGTGTGCGGGCGGCCTTGGGCTTGGAGGCCCTGTGCCGACATTTGAACCGACCCGCCGAAGCGAAACGATACGCGCAGCTGGCAGCAAAGTTCTGGCGTCGTGCCGACCCCGATGCCTTGCACTCCTTGCGTGAGCAAATCGCCCGGTTGATACCCAAGCAGCCTTTGCTCTCCTCGCCTGGCGATTCCTCCGCCGATGTCCGGAGCGGTCTGCCATAATCGTGACCAATCATGAAATTGCTGAGCATCTGGAGTAGAGCGTCGATTGATTGCCTCGGGAGAGCCACATGCGACGGACCCTCGTCCTTGCCTTACTGTTGCCCCTGCCTCTTCGTGCCGACGATCCCTGCGTCTCGGGCGTGCCGGTCGGCGAACGACCCGGGCCGTACACCTTCATCGTCGCCACGGGGAAGGAACGAGGACAACTCACCTGTTACATCTGCGAGACGGCGGACAACCCGGCTGTGGTGATCTTCGCCCGATCGCTGACCGAGGAATTGGGCGAGCTGGTCGCTGCTCTCGATCGTGCCGTCGCGGAACCGAAAAACGCCCCCCTTCGCGGTTGGGTCACGTTCCTTCACGACGATCATTTGAAAATCGACAACGCCATCGTCGAATGGGGTAAGACCCACGCGATCAAAGCGATCCCTTTGGGCGTTTTCGAGGATGTGGACGGCCCGCCCAGTTATCGCTTGGCCCCCGAAGCCGACGTCACCATCTTGCTGTTCACCAAGCAGCGAGTGATGGCGAACTTCGCCTTCCGCCCAGGCGAACTGACGGCGAAACGTCGGGACGAAGTGTTGGCCGCGTTGCCGAAAATCCTAGGCGCGAAATGACCGTGTGAACGGATATCGGATTCGACGAACCGTCTCATTTGGTGGCTTGGATCATGGAATGGTTGCCGCCATCTTTTGTGTTCCAGCTCCCCGAGTGGATCGCACCGAGACTCGAGAAGATTCCGCCGTTCCCGACGGACACGGAACGGATGCAGTTCGTGATCGACCTGGCGCGGGAGAACGTGGCCCGGCGGACAGGTGGGCCTTTTGCCGCGGCCGTGTTCGACTTCAGCGGAGCTTTTATCTCGGCGGGAGTGAACCTGGTCGTCCCGGAGCAGAACAGCGTCTTGCACGCTGAGATCGTCGCCTTGCTCTTCGCGCATCAGCGAGTGAAATCGTACAGCCTCGACGCGCTGGGTTGCGACTTGTACAGCTCGTGCGATCCATGCGCGATGTGCCTGGGGGCGACGTTCTGGTCCGGCGTGCGTCGGCTGCTATGTGGTGCTCCCCGCGAGGCGGCCACGGAGGCCGGCTTCGACGAAGGCCCGGTTTTCCCACAGAGCTACCAGTACCTGCAAGATCGGGGAGTGACCGTGGTTCGCCGACTGTGCGAGCCGCAAGCCAGGGAAGTGTTTCGCTTATATCGACAGTTGGATGGCGAGATTTACAACGGCCACCCACCGCTCCACCCGCCCGACTCTCCCCAATGATCGGGCACGAGCCTCGTGGTTGAACGCCCCGACTT
>JAOAAM010000488.1 GCA_026418875.1 Gemmataceae bacterium
CCCCGGGCGTAAATCGCCACCACCGCCGGCCGAACTTTTTCAATGACGGCGATTCGCTCCTGTTCCGACAGCCGCACGCGGGCCACATCCGCCCCGACGACGCCCCCAGCCACGCACGCCACGAATGCTGTCAATATCCACCGGTGTCCCATATCCATTTCCCGTCGTTGCTCTCGCACCCTGCGGTCCTCCCACCCCATCGCCTGTCCGGTCGCAAACGATCATGCCGCCCCATCGCCTGTCCGGTCGCAAACGATCCTGCCGACCCGTCCGTCTGCCACCCTTTTTTGAGGCTGCCCCTGTCGCCCCGTCCGCCTGCCGGTCAACCCGGATCAGTTGCCAAGTCTCGCCGATCACTTCGTCACGCGGGCATCCGCCAAGGTCAGTTGATGACCGAAGGGCAGGCCTGCCGCCTGCTCCACGCGGATGGTGAACTGCCGAACCTTGCGCACGTCCAAGTTCACCGGCTTGGGCGACTCTTTCGCTTTAACCTCGGTCTGCAACAAGGGCCGACCATCGCCCTCAATGATGAGACGAACATGGCTGGGAGTTTGAACCGAGGAATCGACGCCGATGACCGCTTGGAATTCCTTGTACTCAGCATTTAAGTCGAAGGTGAGCGCGATCGGGGCATGCAGCGTCAGGCCGCGGGAATACACTCTTCCTTCCAACTGAATCGGCTGGGAATCCAAGTTTCCGTCCCGTGCCACGACGACGGGCAGTTCGTCGAAGCCACGATCCTCGTCGGCGGGTTTCAGGTCCGAGAGGTAGATCACTTTGTCTTTGCTGAAATCCAGCGCGGCGATCGACTCAAGCTGCGGAAATTCGAGCGTCAGGCCGCCGACCGTTGTGAGTTGCAGTTTTCCATCGGCGAGCGTCGCCCGCTGGACGTTGAGCCGATTCCCGTACACGTCCCCGATTCGGCAAAGGGTGGGCGGCACGTTGCCTTCGAGGCGATTGTTGAACATCAGGGCGGCGAGGCGATCCTGCGGCAGGCGACGACTCTCGCCATCCTTGGTCGTGAATGCGATGAGTCGGCCGTCGTCGCTGCCATCGCCGAAGGTGCCCTCCAACCCGTCCAAGCGGCTGTCACGCCGGACGAAAAAGCGGTCGCTTTTCACTCGCTCGGCATAAACGGTGTCGAACGCTTTGCGGACAACCGGGTCTTGGGCGTTGTTCAGAACATAGGCGATTCTGGGCACGTCGATGGTCAGTTCGCGGCCATCCACCAACACCAGGTGCAGTTTCTTCCCTTTAATGATCGCTGCAGAACCGCGGAACACGGAGCCATCGACCAATTCCACGTCAATAAATCGCTTGGGCAGCGAGGCGGATCCAGGATCGCGTAGCTGAATGGTGAGGAGATCGGCCAGGGGCACAACCTGTTCACGCCCTTCGACGCGGAGGACGAGTTCTCGGTCATTCAGGGCGATCAGGTCGCCGACGAGCTTCTCTCCCTTGAGCGTCGTGACATCCGCGGCAGAGGCAGTACGGGCAGGAATTAGAGCGAGCAAGACGAGGA
>JAOAAM010000113.1 GCA_026418875.1 Gemmataceae bacterium
GGGAGGCCGTGCGGGCTTTGGGCCAGGTGCGCAAGCCGATCTTCCGCGACCGGGATGGCAAAGTGCTGGCGAACCCGGCGATCTGGCTGCTGCGGGTGGCGAACGGCGATCAACGTCTGAGTCCGCCTCCCAGCTTGTCCGAGCGGGCCGAAGCTCTCTCTGCGTACCTGTTCCTGCAAGGGGACAAATTCGAGAACATGGACTACGCCGCGTGGTACGTCGCCACGGCCATCCGCGACCTCGTCTTGGAGTTCATGCACCCGGAGCGGCAAACGCTGGAGAAACCGCGCGGCGACGATGCCCGGCTGCCCGACCGAGTTCCCCAGGAACGCGACTACCACCCGTGGCGGTTGACGACGAATCGCATCCAAGTGGGCTTGGGCGTGTGGCGGGAAAATTATGAGCATCCCGCCTTCGGACCGCGGCCCGCCGAGGTGAAAAACCTGATGGACAAGCTCATCGAAGCCGTCAATCGAAACATCCTCGGCGGCATGCTGCAAAACCAGCGGACGAACGTGATCCTGGAGCCGCTGGAGACTTGGTTGCGGAACACGCAGTTCCCCAGCAAGAGCCTGTTCAACGAGGATCCCGAGGCGGTTGTCGTCCGGCCATAGCCCCTCGCGGACTTCGCTGAACTCGCCAGATTGCTCATCAACCCCCCTCCCCGCCGGCAGCTGCCGCTTCGTCCTAGCGGCTCCTGCCGGCGGCGTCATTTCCGCAAAAATCGCTCGGTCATGCTTGACCGCCCCCCGAGTCGATTTTATACTCCGCTTAGTTGACAGATGTACAGTATTGGATCGATTCGATCCTCCGCATGTGGTCCACTTCCCCCGAGCCGGGTCCGGCGTGCATGAGCCTGACGTCCGGCCGGCACACCGGCCCGGCTTCATTTCTCCCCGAGGCACTGCCATGTTGAATCGACCCCGAGAAGACCGATTCGATGAAGTCCACGTCGGCAGCCGTTTCACCGAGGACGAGGTCGAGTTCCTGATGGCCATCGACCGTTCCCAACGGCGAACCAACCGCCGCTTCCTCAGTTGGCATGAAGTCCTGCGTGTGGTGAAGTCGCTGGGATATGCCAAGGCGACGCCAGCCGCGCCGAGTTTGCCCCGGAATGCGGGAGAAGGCTCCGGGGGAGAGGAGTGATCGGGGCGGTGCCAAGTTGGTCGGCGATAGTCGATCATCGGGAGGGGCGATCATGCGGCTGTGGGAGTGGGTTCAGGAACGTTGGCGGGGGAAGGGGCGGCGGGAGGAGTCGGCCCCGGCACGAGTGTGGGCATCGCCGTCGTTATGGCGGCCGGCGGGTTGGTGGCGCGACGATCAGGTCGAGCAACTGCGGAACTATCAGTCGTGGGTTTACGCCGCCGTCAATGCGATCGCCCAAGAAGTGGCGCAGCAACGGCCGTTCGTCTATCGCAACACCGGCCAGGCCGAGCACGAGCAACTGCCTTTGCCCCACAGTCACCCGTTGGTGCAGCTGTTGGAGGCCCCAAACCCGTGGCTGACCCGCTGGGAACTGTGGTATCTGACGACCGTGTACCTGGAGTTGACCGGGAATTGCTTCTGGTACGCGGCGATGCGGCAAGGGGCTGGAGGACGACATCGGGTACCCGGCGAGCTGTGGGTCATCCCCTCGCCTTGGGTGCGGGTCGTTCCCGATCCGGTCACGTTTGTCCGGGGCTACGAGGTGTCGGCCCCGGGGTCGGCGACGGAGTGGTTTCCGGCCGAGGAAATCATCCACCTGAAATACCCCAACCCGCTCGATCCGCACTACGGCTTGTCGCCCTTGCAGGCCAATGCCCTGACGGTGGATGCGAACACCGAACTGTTGCGCAGCCGGTATCAGGCATTCCAATCCGGACAACGTCCCGGGATCGTGTTGCAGACGGAACAGATCCTCAGCGAGTCGGTGGCGCGTCGGCTGGAGGAGAGGGTGCAAGCGCGATTTGGCGGTCGGGAGAACTGGCACCGGCCGTTGATCCTCGAACAGGGCCTGAAAGCCTCGCCGTGGACGCTTACCCCAGCGGAGATGGACTTTCTCAACTCGGCACGGATGACCCGGGACGAGATCTTCGCGCTGTTTCGCGTCCCGGCCCCGGTGGCTGGACTGGTGGAAAACACGGGTCTGGGCGCGGACATCTGGTTCGGTGCCCGGGTGATGTTTTGCGAGGGGACGATTCAGCCGAAGCTCGAACTGATCGCCCAGACACTGACGCGGACGTTGGGCCGGCGCTTCGACCCGGACGTGGCGGTTGGGTTCGGCGATTGCAGTCCGCGGAATCAGGAGCAGCGGCGGAAGGACGACGAATTGGACGCGCGGATGGGACTGCGGACTTACAACGAGATCCGCCGGGCCCGGGGCCTGCAACCCTACCCGGATTCGCGTTTCGATCAGCCGATGTTGCCACAGAAAGCAGGCGGGGGGCATTGCCAAGGATCGGCGGATCGCTGACTTTGCGGCGGTGCAAGGAGCCGTGTCGTGAATCGGTGAATGGCTGAGTTTGCGGCCTTGGGGGGGGGCGTGGCCATGAACTGCCGAATCACCGGGTTTTCTGCCCGCTGAGGTACGGAGTTTTCGAGTCATTGAGTGATTGAGTGATTGAGTCATTGAGTCATTGAATCGGTGGATGAAGGAGGGCGAGATGAACAAGACCCTGACGCGGGAGGCACCGGCGGCGGCGTGCCTGGGTTGCGACCCGGAGCAGTTGATCCTGCGGAACATCATCACGACCAGCTACCCGGATCGAGCCGGCGACGTGGTGGTGCCGTCGGGCTTGCGGAATGTCGAGGAGTTTCTGCGAAACCCGGTGGTGTTGTGGGCGCATCAGCGGGATTTGCCGCCGATTGGCCGTTGCCTGGCGTTGGAGATTTTGCCGGATCGCATCATCGCGCAGACGCAGTTTGCCCGAGGGGTGGCGTTTGCGGAGGACGTGTTCAAGTTGTACCAGCAGGGCATATTACGCGGCTGGTCGATCGGCTTCGTGCCGGTGCGTTCCACGCCGAGAAGTCAGGGGGTGCGGTACGAGGAGTGGGACTTGCTTGAGTATTCGGCGGTCCCGGTCCCCGAGAATCCGACCGCATTGACTCTCGCCGTGGCCAAGGGGCAGATCCGCGACCCGAGGTTGGCCCGGTGGTTGACCTGGGCGGCCGACGTGTTTGCGGACCTGGTTGTCGCCTGACACCGGCACCCGACTGTTTCCAAGGCGGGCCGCTCCTCGTTTCCGCCCTTCGTTCCAGCCGTCGGTTCTGATTGTGTTTTCCGTTTCCCGGGTTTTGGCTCTTTTCATCCCTTTCCTTTTTTTCCGTTTCTTGTCACGTCCCCAGCGGACTCAACTTGGGAGGTATCCTCATGTCCGAAGCGTTGGAGAAATTTCAGACCCGTGCCGATCTGGCTCGGTACATCGAAGAGACGGCCAGCGCGGCCGTGGACAAGGCGATGGCGCAGGGCGGGCCAGTCGAACGCCGGGTGCCGTGGGTGACCAGCGGGCCGGTGGGTCAGGACTCGGCAGGGTATTCGGTGCTAAAGGCAGCGGCGTTCGCCTTGGGTTATCTCGGCCCCGACCAGGCGAAGGAGGAGATCCACGTCCATCATCAGCTGCGTGAGTTGTACCAGACTTACGGCTTCGTGCCGCATTGCGGACACCAGGCATTCCTGGTTCCGCTGGCGAGCGCCCACCTGCCGGCGTTTGAACCGCGAGGCCAACGCTTGCAGCAGGAAGTTCGGGAAAAGATGACGGCGAACCGGCATCGCTTCGACCCGGACGAGGCCGCCTGGATCTTGCGACGAGTGCATCCACGCACCAAGGCCCTGGGAGTGGGCAGCGACCTGGCCGGCGGAGTGCTTGTCGGCTTTCCCACGCTGGGCGAGTTGATCGACCTGCAACGCAACATGGAAGCGTTCGCGCAAGCGGGTGCTCAGGAAATCGCCTTGCCGCCCAACGGCCGCATCCAATTCCCCAAGTTGACGGGCGGTTCGACGGCCTATTGGGTCGGCGAAGGGGCCAGCATCTCCGAGTCGCAACCCTCGACCGGATCGTTGGACCTGCAAGCGAAGAAGCTGGGCATTTTCGTGAAGGTCAACAACGAGTTGCTCCGCTTTGCCAGTCCGTCGGCCGAAGGACTCATCCGCTTCGACATGGCCCGGGTCGCTGCCTTGAAAGCCGATCTGGCGATGCTGGAGGGCACGGGCGGGACGCAAATCAAGGGTTTGCTGACCTACCCGGACGTGAAGACGCACACGGCCTCGACCACGGCGGCCAATGGCGACACCTTCCAGCCCGAGGACGTCGCCCAAATGGAGGCGAAGCTGCCCGACGCGGTGGCCGCTCCCACGGCCTGGCTGATGCGCAAGGACATGTTTGCCGCCATCATGAACCGCCGGGCCGACGCCATCTCCGATGGCGATTCCGCCGGGCCGTTCCTCTTCCACCCGTCGCGCTCGGCAGCCGATGCCCCGCCGACGGAGTTGTACGGCACGAAAGTCGTCCGCACCTCGCAGGTGTCCAACTCCCGTGTGAAGGGCACCTCCAACAACCTGACCTACATCGTGCTGGGCTACTTCCCGGATTGGATCGTCGGCCGCTCCGGCGTCATGGAGTTCCTCGCCAGCGGTCTGGGCGACTCCGCCTTGCAGAATGATCAGACTTATCTGCGGGGCATCCAGCACATCGATGCCGGACCGCGCCACGCCGCCAGCTTCGTCTGGTGCGACCAGTTGGTGATTGGTTGAGTCCCATTCCCCCACTTGCCTGCCGCGGGGCGGAGCGGTGCTTCGATCCATCGATCCGCCCCCAGACCCCCCCTAAATCCCTTAAGAACCTAGGAGAACACGATGTCCACGAAGATTCACGACTTGGCGAGCAATGTCATCCTCGGTGCCGGTTTGGCCCCGCAGACGATCACGACGACGACGAACGGCCCGTCCGCCGACCTCATCGCTGGCGATGGACCATGTTTCGCCATCCAGCAAGTCGGCAACGTGTCAGGCACGTCGCCGTCGCTTTCCGGCAAGATTCAGGAATCGGACAACGCCTCGTCTTGGAGCGACATCCCCGGTGCGACGTTCACCTCGGTGACCGCCTCGGGGAATTACCAAGCCATCACCTTTCAACGCACCAAGCGCTACGTTCGGTACGTCGGCACGGTGAGCGGGACTAGCCCGTCATTTGCCGTCGCCGTCGTGGTCAGCCAGCAGAGGAAGGTGGTTTGACCGACCGTAGAGCAACTGGGCCGGGTGCGGGCTTCGGGTCCGCCACCCGGCCGCAGGAGAAAACACCATGCCGGTGGATACTCTCACGAATGTGAAAACGAGGCTGGGGATCAGCACCAGTGCGGACGACGGCCTGCTGGGTCTGCTCATGGATTCGGCGGAGCGCTGGATCGCGGAATACACCGGCCGCAACCTGGCGGGCGGGACGTTCACCGAGTATTTCCCCGGGCAGGTGGAGTGGCTGTGCCTGGCCAATTTTCCGATTTCGTCGGTGACGAGTGTCAAAGTGGATGCGTCCGGGGCGTTCGGGCCAGACAGCCTGCTTTCGCCGACGGACTACGTGATCCATGCGGAGCGTGGGGTGATCCAATCGCGCCGGGGGCCATTCCTCGCCGCGAGTCGGAATGGGCTGGTGAATGCGGATCGCTCGACCTGGACGCGGCATCCCCGGGCGGTTCAGGTGGTCTATTCCGTAACAGCTCCCGTCCCCGACGACGTCAAGCACGCCCACGCCCTGCTGGTGGGACATTGGTATCGGAGGGTAAAGACCCAAGCCGCCGCGGGTTTTCAAAACCTCGGCCACCAGCGGTACGGCGAGATCGACGTGAGCTATCAACAGGACGGGTCGATCCCCGACGAAGTCGCCTCGCTGTTGGCCCGCTACCGCACCTCTGGCATCTAATTGCCACCCCCAACGACCCAACGAAACACCCCCAAGCACACACACCCCCACGCACACATACCCCCACGCACACCCACCCACGCACACACACAAACCCGGCCTATCTCTCCAACTGCCGCACGAGGGAGTGTCATGCCTTTGCCCGCATTTGTCCTGCCGTTGACGTGCAGCATTTATCGCCCGTTCGGATCGGGAACGCCGACGGCCACGAACATCCCTTGCCGATTGATCGCCGACCTGAGCCGGGGACGAACGGCCGCGGCGGGCTCGCCGATCTGGAGTCACTACCTAATTCTGGAGGAGACGATCGACATCCGCGACGGCTGTTCCCGCACCACCAGCAGCAACGCCATCACCTATGCCGACGGCGACGAAGTCCGCATCCCCGACGCCGCCGGGACTCGGTACGTCGTGGTCTGGGTCGAGTGGGTCCATCGCGGCACTGTCTCTTATACACATCTGACGCTGCCGACGAG
>JAOAAM010000204.1 GCA_026418875.1 Gemmataceae bacterium
GTTACGAGGTTGTCCCCGACACGAGGCCGGGCCGATCCCGCCACGAGCTGGGAACGTGAGCATGAACAGCCAAAAACTGCGACAAACGATGGGCTACGAGCCATTCCGCCCGTGGCCGGCGGACGACGCCCTGGTGCCAACGCATCGCCGCTGGCACTATGAGCGTGACACTCATGAATGCGGCGGCCCAGAGCGGATCGAGGCGACCCTCCACCGCTACGATGACCGACCCCTGGAATACCTGCCACACCCGAACACAGCGACGTCGGCTCCACCTCGGATTACCTCCCGACGGGTTCGATGAAGGCCACTGCACGTGCTTCGAGGACCGAAGTTCGCGGTGCGGGGGACCTAATCGTTCACTTGCGGCAGGGGAAGGCGCGACATGGAGTCGGTCGGTTTTGATTCGGGAACGTGGGCATTGAGAAATGAGTGAAGCGGGGCGTAGTGCCACGGCAGGCCCTCTTCCTCATAAAGCCGCTTCAACCGTTGGATGGCACGCTCCATGATGCGTTGCCCGGTTTCCTGGTACGTGGGATCGCAGAAGTAGATGCGACATCCCAGCGGCCGAACTTCCCGGGCGGTGCACAGACGATCGACTTGGAACGGGCAACCATCGGGAGAAACGGGGCGGGAAAATGCCGGAGCCGAAGCCAAAAGATGCTCCGCCTCGAGGCTGCTTAGGAACAAGACGTGCCCCCACTCGGTGAAGCGGCAGCAGCGACCGCTCTGGTCGCAGCGCGGGCCGGCCGCCTGCACCTCGGCATCGACCTCGGCATAAAGTTGCAACAGTTCTTCGCGGATTCGGGGAGTCACAAGCGAATAACCGACAGACGCCGAGTGATTTCTTCAGCCGGGATCAATTCCCCTGTCCCTGCTCCGGGGCACACCACCTTGGTGCGTGCCCATGCCGCCGGGGTTTTGACGTTGCTTTCCCAGAAGGGCCAAGTGCGACATTGCCTCGGCCGAACTTCGTAGATCGTACAGCCGGCTTCGCGATCCCAAAACACGCAATCGCCGTTCGGCTTCTCTCGCAGGCTGAGTCCTCGTGGCCCGGTCGTCGTGTGCATGGCAACGAACTCCTCGTCCGACATCCCGAGCCATGCGGCGATGGATTGAACCTCTTCGGCATTCACCCAAACAAATCCTGGCGCGCCCGTACAGCAAGCACCGCAGCGGGTGCAGGTGAATCGCAAGCCATCGGCATACCACGGTTCGCTCATCGGCGGCATTATACGAAGGCTCCGGCTGCCCGTTTGGTTTCGTGGGGGCCAACTCGCCTTTGATTAGAATGAGGACATGGTTCGATGCCACCTTCCAGGGATGATCTGGCTTGTGTTGATGACGAGTGGGGTTTGGGGCGAATCGCAGCCTCAACCCCCCGAGGCGACGATTTCCTTGGCGGGGACGGAGTCGGGCCGATTGTATGCCCTGGCCTTCTCTCCCGATGGCAAGTGGCTGGCGGTGGGGGGCACCGGGAAAAACCTCCACATTGTGGACGTCGCGGCCCTACGACTCCATCGGACGATTCTAGCGCACCCGGACGCCGTGTGGTCGGTGGCATGGTCCGCGGACTCGCGACAACTGTTTAGCGGAGGCCGAGCCGACCCGGTGTTGCGTGTTTGGGACGCGGCGACGGGGGCCGAACTTGAGTCGTTCCTCGGGCACCGCGGCGGCATCACCGCGATCCGAACCTTCGACTCCGGTGACGGCTTGATGACCGCGGGTGGCTCTTGGGATCCGTCACTGCGGGTCTGGTCCGTCGCGGGGCGGAAGTTGC
>JAOAAM010000369.1 GCA_026418875.1 Gemmataceae bacterium
CCCACTGGTTCGGTCGTCGGAAGCAGATGGAATGCCCGGTACGCCTCGATCACCGGCTCGACCAACTCGCAATGGGCGATCGTCGTCGCGGGGATGCTGAGCGGGACGGCGTTGAGTCGGCGGGCAAACCGCTCGACATCCGGGCGATTGCCCCCGACCACGCACTCATCCGGCGCGTTGACGATGAGCAGGTAGACACCCTTGGTACTTGCAAGTTCGCGCTGCACCCTCTCCGCTGAGCAGGCCACGAGCGCTGGGTACCACTCCCAGGGTTCGTCATCACCCAGTTGCAAAAACTGGCGGGCGGCACGACATGGCCCGGCAAGTTCCTCGGTGAACAGCGTCGATTCTTGCATCCGTCGCAACATGCCGTCACGGTCGGTCCAGGCTCTCAGGGCGAAAAGCGCGACCGTCTCGCCCAAGCTGTAACCGATGGCGGCCTTCGGTCGAACGCCGAACTCGGCGAGCAGGTCGGCGACCAGGCAGCCCAACGAGACCTGGCCGAACATCGCAGCTACCGGCGTGACGGCAACTGGCGCGTCGGCCTCCCAGAACGTGGCGGCAGCCCATTGCTCCCGATACCAGCGGTTCTCGCGCTCCTGGCGTCGGACGACGTTGGGCCAATGGAGGGCCAAGTTTTGCCCCATCCCCGGGAAGTGATTGCCCGAGCCAGGGAAGACAAAGGCCAATTCACCCTCGCGGCCCAATCGATCCGGCACGTACAAGCACCCGGACGGCCTCGCGGCCGTGGGTTGCATCGACAACGGTTTCTCCGCACGATGGGCCACCCAATCGCTGAGGTCCCGCAAGCGAGCCAGAAGGTTGTTCGCGCCATCGGCCACGATGGCGGCACCCAAGCGAGCCTTCGGACTCTTGGCTCGAACGAGGGGCCATCGTTGCTGAATCGATCGGAGCGAACCTCGGTCGGTTTCTCGGGTCAGCGCCTCGATTTGAGCGAGAAGCTCGGCAGGTGTGTCGCCCTCGAGCAAAAACACCGCCGGCTGGTCATCCTCAGCGATCAAGAGGCTGGGCGTGCATTCTGCCGTGGTCTCGGCCGTAGATTCGGCCTGTTCCGTGTTGAAAGCCTCCTCTAGCACTGTGGCCACGGCTTGCCCTGTCCCACCGGTCGTTGCGACGAGGGCACGTCGTGGTCCCTCGGCGGAATTATGCAGCCAATACACCGCGGAGCCGTTCCCCATCGGTGGACGAACTCGGTGGGCCAGGCTGAGGCAGGCGAGGGCGAAATCGGCGGCAAACGTTGCCGCCCCGACAGTGCCGACTCGGCTTCCGGCTTGGACACGGCAAGCCGACGACAACTCCGTGTTCCCCCAGCCCGCATCGGTCTGGGCATGCCGGAGGGCGGTAGCCGAGGCATCGGCCCCGTCACCGCGGGCGGGCCCGACTCCCCGAACCACGGCCCAGATTCGGTCGCCATCACGCTGGGCGTCGCTCCATCGTTTCAACACGAAGGCAGCCGCACCCTCGCCCAACGGCCGGGGCGATTCCGACTCGATGTTTCGGACGTCGGCATGAAGGTCCACGCCGCCCACAACCACGAGATCCAATTCCCGTTTGCGCAACGCATTCACGCCCACGGCAAGCGCGGTCCCGGCACTGCTGGCATCGCTACTCAAAACGAAACAGGGACCGGCAAAGCGAAAGGCCCGCGCTGCCCGGCTGGCAGCAATGCTGGCCAACGCGCCCATCGTCCGGTCGGCGGTGAGGGGGGGCTGAACGGCATCGGCAAGTTCCGCTGCCGCCCCACCACGATCAATCACGGAGCGCTCCGCAGGAATCGTCGGCGTTCCGTTCGGCGACATTCCGCTCGACGACGTTCCGTTCGACGACATTCCGTCCGACGACGTTCGCTGAAGGGCTTCCGCCAGGACCCACCAACGCAGGTGAAAGTTCGTCGTGTTCCAATCCAGATTGGTGCCCAAGAGGATCCCGGCCCGCTCCCGGTAATCTTGCCAGTTTTTCGTCTGGTTCAGCGCCGCCGCGGCCACCCGCAACCAGAGCGACTGTTGAGGCAGCATGTCGTGGAACTCGCGCGGTGGAATTCGGAAGGCCGTGGTGTCGATTTCAACGTGATCGATGGGATAGCCCGAAGGCCTTGCTCCTTGGCTGCCCGACATTTCTGCACACGCCGACGCATCGACCGCCCACGGATCGGGTAAGGGTGAGGGCGGAGCCGGGCGATCCCCGAGGCATTGACGTGCCACAGATCGAAGCGACGGCCACGGGCCAAATGTCGCCTCCACCGCCACGACGACGATCGGTTCCGCCGGGGGGACGTCGGGCACAGTGACCGAGGTGCCGCGGCCACGATCGACAAATTCCTCGACGAGCAGATGGGCATTGATGCCGCCGAACCCGAAGCCACTGACCGCTGCCCGGCGGGGGGCGTTCGGATTCCGCCGCCAGTCTTCGGCCGTGGCGAGCACATGGAAGGGGCTTTGAGCCAGGTTGATTTGCGGCGATGGCCGGCGGAAATTCGCCGTGGGCGGTAATACTCCGTGTTTCATCGCCCAAAGCACTTTGATCAGGCCCGCTGCATTGGCACCCGTCAGGAGGTGGCCCACGGTCGATTTGACGGAGCCGATCACCGCTCTGTGGTTCCTCGGCGAACACTCGCCCCACAACCGACACAAGCTGGCAAATTCGACAGCATCCCCCGTCGGCGTGCCGGTGGCGTGGCATTCGATCAGTTCCACGTCGGTCGGTCGCCAACCGGCTTGTTCATAGGCCGAGCGCATCGCCCGGAGTTGTCCCTCGCTGGCCGGGGCGAGCAGATTTCCCTCGAGGTCGTTGGACAAGCCGACACCGGCGATCACAGCATGAATCTCGTCGCCATCGCGTACCGCGTCGGCCAAGCGTTTCAGCACGACGATGCCGCAACCCTCACCCACCATCAATCCGTCGGCGGCGGCATCAAACGGCGAGCAGCGGCCCGACGGCGACAAGGCCCGCAGCTGCGCGAAGCCCATTTGCGTGTACAGGCAATCGGGCCGGGACGCTCCGCCGGCGAGCATCACGTCAGCCCGACCGGAAGTCAATTCGTCGATGGCCAGTTTGATGGCATACAGCGAAGAGGCACAGGCCGCATCCAAAGTGAAGCACGGTCCGCCCAAGCTGAGGCGCTCGGCAAGCACTGCCGCGGGAAGCGACGCCACACGGCCATTCCTCGGGTCAGGCGGATCGATTCGCAGATCCCACCCGAGTCGGGAGGCGATCCGACCGCCCAGCCGGTGCAACGTGATCCGCGATGCCGATTCCGTGGGCAGGAAAATATGCCCGAGAATCACTCCCACACGGGAGCGGTCCGAATTCTTGGTCTGCGTGGAATGCCACGCCTGTTCACCGGCCCGGCAAACCAGGCGGATGATCGGGTCCCAAGTTGCGTCATCGGCCGCGGCAGGGGGCGGTTCGTCGATGTAGTACCCTCGCGCGTGCGGTACATGATCGGGGAATGGCCCCCCCGGTCGCACCGCGGCATGGGGCGGCAACAGCCAACGACCCGGTGGGACCTCGCGGGAAGCGTCCACACCCCGAAGAACGTTGTCCCAGAACTCAGCCAATGTCGCCGCACCGGGAAACACTCCTCCCATGCCGACGATGGCAATTCGCGGTGGCTCATTCATTGCCGTCTGGGGAGCCAGGCTCATGAGATCATCACGGGAGCCGAGCGGATCAACCGATTCCGCCGAAACGCCGACGCCATCCCCGCGTCGCCGACGAATTCGCCATCGTCCAGTCGCGCGACCACGGCACCCGACTCAGCAAACCATTCGATGTGCACTCGCAGTTTCAAGTCCGAGGCCGACAGGACTTCCACCAGCACGCGGACCGATGTCGGCGGAAACGACGGAGCGAACTGCCGATAGCGTCGAAAACGAGTCGGCAACACGGGAATGCCTCGCCGTTCCATGCTCCAGAACACAACCAATTGGAACGCGGCGTCGATGGCCAGCGGGTCGGCCAGCCAATTGGTCCGCAGCGGTTCCGCGAACCAGGACGACGGCGGTGGGGCACAACGCACGACGGCTTCGATCCCCTGGTCCGAAATGCCGGTGATGCGTTCGATGGCGTGAAGTTGCTCGCCGTGGAACAGCCGCTCGTAGGGCCGCAGCGCTGCCGGTCCCGGCGGATGCAACAGCAACGCTGGGCGGGCACTCTCGGCGGGAGTGGGACGCTGCCCCAGAATCACGGTCGCGCGGGAGTGGATCGATTCCCGTCCATTTCGCCCACGCGAGTGCAATTCCGCACGGATGTGCAAATTTCCCTCGGTTTTTTCCGGTCGGCCAGCAAGGGCGAAGAGATCCAAGCTGCCCTCGGCCTCCACTTTCGCGCCCAGGAGAATCTGGGCGTCGTCCCAGCCGACAAACGCGATCCCCGGTTGACCGTGCATCGCCGCGTGGCCCAACCACTCGAGATGAAGCGCGAAGGGAAGGACCGCCCGGCCGTCGAGCACGTGTGATTCAAGGATCGGGTGACTTTCCACGCAGACCGCTCGCTCCCAGACAGGGTGCATTGGTGCCGGATGATCGGCAACCTGAGGTGAGGCCGTTGCCCTTTCGGCTATGGCCTTGTCGGCTATCGCCCTTTCGGCCGTTGCTTGCGGTTCGCTCGTGGCATGAGGCGCGAGTACGATCGACTCGACCTCGCGATCCGAGCGAGACCATTCCGCAAGCAGGAACTCCGCCCCAGATTTTAACGGGATCAAACCGACCCCCTCCGACTCGAACACCCGGCGAAGTTCCGGCGTGACCATCCCGCCTTCCCACGGCCCCCAGTTGATCGAGGCGACCCGGCAGTCCGGCCGACGAGAGGCCAGCCAACGACCCATTTTGTTCAAGACTTCATTGGCCGCGGCGTAATCGCATTGCCCCTTCCGCCCAAATCGAGCAGTGGACGACGAGAAGAGAGCGATCGCCCTGAGTGGATCCCGCTC
>JAOAAM010000428.1 GCA_026418875.1 Gemmataceae bacterium
TGTCCACCGTGAGGCCGATTCAGCATGATAACGACCATGATCCGTGCGATTGTGGAGGGACGGCCGAGATGACGACGACCTTGCTTTGGCTGACGGTGATGTTCGGCTCGCCGCCGAGTTCCTACCCCCGGGCCGACTTGCTCGTCGACCCGCAGGCCTTGATCCCCCCGCCCCGAGAGATCGTCCTGCTGGACAGCCGCCCGGCGGGCACCTACCAGTCAGGACACATGCCCGGGGCCTTGTCGGTGAGCGCTTCGGCCTGGAGTCGAAAGTTCCTCGAATCCCGCGACCCGCAGACTTGGAGCCGTGTACTGGGCGACTTGGGCCTCTCGCCGGAGCGCGAGGTCATCGTCTATGGGTCGATTTGGACGGAGTCCGCCCGGATCTGGTGGATCCTGCGTTACTGGGGTTTCGAAAAAGCCCGCATCCTGAACGGCACCTACGCGGCATGGGTCGCTGCGGGGGGCCAGCCGGTGACCAACGCGCCGAAGCCCACCCCCTCCTCACCCCAATTACGCCCCACGGATCGGCTGGCGGAGAAAAACGACCTGCGCGGTCGGCTGGACAAACCGTCGGTCCAAATCCTCGATGTTCGCACCGAGCGCGAATACCGCGGCGAGACGGCAGGGACGGCGAAAACCGGGTGCATTCCCGGGGCGCGCCACCTGGATTGGGCAGAATTCATCGACCCAAAGACGCACAAAATCAAGCCGCCCGAGGTCATCGCGGAGCGACTCCGACAAGTCGGCATCGATCTGACAAAGCCCACCGTCACATACTGCCATGTCGGGGCGAGGTCGTCCGTCGCGGCCTTTGTCCTGGAGTTGATGGGCTGCGAATCGGTGCAGAATTATTTGCGTGGCTGGTCGGAGTGGGGCGAAGCCGAGGACACGCCTGTCGCCAAGCCGGTGAAGTGACAGGCGTCGCACCAAAGTGAAAAGCGTTGCGGCCTCTTCCACGCTTCTTTACAATCGGGCCAGCGTCCTTGGACCACCGGGAGCGGACTTGTGAACGACACGGCAAAATTGACGACGGCGGCGTCCCACGACATGGGTTCGATACCGAATACTCACCCACCGGCTTTCTGGTTCTTCTTTTGGGGCGAGTTCGCCGAGCGGGCATCCTACTACGGCATGCGGACGCTGCTACCACTGTATCTGACGAGCGTCCTTCGCTTCGACGACGCCGATGCCAGTTCCATCTATTACGCCTTCAAGATGTCCGCTTACTTCCTGCCTCTGATCGGCGGGATCATCGCCGACCGCTGGCTTGGGAAATACTGGACGATCGTCGGCTTCTCCATTCCTTATGTGATGGGTCATTTCATCCTCGGCATCGAGGAACGCTGGGCGTGCTTCGTGGCTTTGGTGTTGCTCGCCTGCGGCACCGGTGTCATCAAACCCAACATCTCTGCCCTGTTAGGTCAGACCTACGATGAGAAACGGCCCGGACGCGAAGCTCTCCGCACTTCGGCCTTCATGTGGTTCTACTTTTCGGTGAATATCGGCGCTCTCATCTCCATGTTCGCCCTGCCGTTTATCCGAGATCATTCCGGCTACGCCGTTGCCTTCCAATTTCCCGCCTGGTTGATGGTCGTTGCCCTGGCGATCTTCGCCGGCGGAAAGCCGTTCTACTCCCGGGAAGAGCGCGTTGTTCACACCATCACCCCGGAGGAACGACAGCAGCAACGCGAGACCCTCATTCGCCTCGCGGGCATCTTTCTCCTGATCGCCTTCTTCTGGTTCGCCTATGAACATAACGATAGCATCTGGGTCTATTTCGCCCGGGATTCGATGTATCATGGCTTCCGCATGCCGGATTGGCTTCCCGCCTGGTTGGGCGGCGGCAAACAATGGACCCAACAAGCCGACTCTTACCAATACATCAACTCGCTTTTCGTACTCCTCTCAATCCCGGCATTCAACATCCTGTTCCGTCTGATCGATCCAGAGAAGCGGGTCTTCACTTCCGTCCGACGTGTGCTGATCGGTTTTGCCCTGACGGCAGCGGCCTCCGGCGTGATGGCGGTGGCGGCGTGGCTCAGCCAAGATAGCTCGCAACAAGTATCCGCCTATTGGCTGATCGCCGCCTACATCGTCCTCACCCTGGGCGAAGTGCTGCTCTACGGGACGATGTTGGATTTGTCTTATGCTGCTGCTCCCAAGAGGATGAAAGGATTTGTGACGGGCTGTTTCTTGCTAACCAATACGTTGGGAAATCTCATCAACGTGTTTTATGGCCGATTGTATCAGACCCGTCTGACTCCCATGCAGTTTTTCCTGCTGACCATGTTGATCGTTCTGGGAGCTACCGTGGCCTTCTATTTCGTCGGTCGGCGTTTTGAGCGAAGTCAGAACTCCGCTTGACAACATCTCGTGCCGAATCGGAGATGCCTCCTCATGTTGCTTCGTCATCCCATCGGATTGTACATCCTCTTCTTCGTCGAGATGTGGGAACGATTCGGCTTCTATTGCATGCTTGCCATCTTCAAGTTGTACATGGTGGATCCCGAGCATCCATACGACATCTTGCGTGCCAATTCCAATCAGATCTACGGACTGTATCTCGGCGGGACCTACTTCACGCCGTTTTTTGGCGGAATCCTCGCGGATTGGAAATTAGGCTATCGGTTATCGGTCACGTTAGGCGCGGTGTTTTTTGTTGCCGGTTATTTTATGTTGGGTGCGAAGGGGCTGCCGTTCTTCTTTGCCGGGTTGACCTTGCTCGTGATCGGCAACGGGTTGTTCAAGCCGAACATTTCGACGATGGTCGGCAAACTGTATCCGCAAGGCGACGCCCGGGTCGACTCCGCCTTCACGATCTTTTACATGGGCATCAACATCGGGGCGTTCCTCTCGCCGATCGTCGCCGGGGCTGTCGCTTCACGGTACGGGTACTGTCTCTTATACACATCTGACGCTGCCGACGA
>JAOAAM010000548.1 GCA_026418875.1 Gemmataceae bacterium
GTCCATGAGTGTCCCTGGATTCGCTCGCAGTTGGCCATCCCGTAATTCATACGTCGTGGCGAGTCGCTTCGTTTGCTCTAATGTCGGGTAGAATGTGGTGTCTCTCATTCCCAGGGGGTCGAACAATCGCGTTTGAAGAAAATCCTCGTAACGCTGACCGCTGGCGACCTCGATGATTCGGCCTAACACGTCGATCCCCGCGTTGGAATACGACCAACGGCTACCTGGCTCGAATTCGAGAGGGCGCTGCGAGATTGCCATCACGGCCTCGGCCAAGGTTCGGTCTCGTCGACGGTACAAGTCTGCTAGCCCCACCGGCATTCCACTCGGCAACCCCGAGGTGTGGGTGAGCAGATCTTTGATGGTGATCGGCCGGCGGGGGCGCCGCAACACCAGTCTGTCGGGAAGACGTTCGGCAACCATCCATGGATCGGCAAACTCAGGCAGGTGACGCTCGACCGGATCGTCGATCCGCAATTTCCCATCGTCCACTAATATCATGATCCCGATGGCCGTGATCGGCTTGGTCATGCTCGCGATCCGGAACAAGGTCTCACGCTGCATCGGTGCTCGCTCGTTAAGATCACGCCAGCCAACGGTCTCCAGATTGACGATCCCGCGACGCTGTCCGACAACCGTCACCGCACCCGCAATCTCGCCGCGATCCACGAATTCTTGCATCCGCTGCCGCAAGGCGGACCATTTCGCTGCGCCATCCTCGCCCCGAGCCGGCAGCGAGATGAACATCAACCCGAGAAGAACAATTCGGAAATCACGCATGGCGGACCTCCCGCATCGACCTAGGGACGACGACTTCCTCGTCCTTTCAAGCTAGGTCCGAATTCTCCGTTGTCCGGGGGAAATCTTCTGTTCGGCGCATCCAAAGGGCTTCCCCCGGCAAAATGGACGGCCCGACCTTTTGGCTCGACCCGGTGACTCGGCAATCACGAGTCGGGGCAGCAGGAAAATTTCGGAAAGAGAAAAACGCGCTGTCGAGGCTGGACCGGTTCAGTCCCACTCGAGCGGTGCAGGATTCTCGCCGGTCGGGGGGACGCTATGAGTGCCTCGCGGCGCCGGCGATCGAGAGAGGAGTGAGTCTCGAGACCTCAAGTCGCTACCACGAGCGGAGGGTCGAAGTTGCAACGAGGACCCCTGCGAACCTCGACCATCTTTCTGTTCCGCCCATTGAATCACGCGGCGGGTGACTTCGGCAGCCTGCCGCGTATGCAGCGGCGGCAAGGGCTGGTCAATTGCCAACCCCATGTCCACATGCAACGAACGTTGGACAATCGCGGCAGCTTGCAATGCCAGCTCACGGTTCGGATGTCGTGCCACATCGCGCAGCGTCTCGATCGCTCGCGGGTGCGGGCCACTTTGAAGCAGCGTCTCGACAGCCAGAAGCCGAAGTGTCGATGGATTCGCGGGATCCAGCAGCTGCTCCAGCGCCGGCGTTGTCAGTCGCTGGTGCTGGCGTAGCAAGTGAGCCAGTTCGATTCGAAGGATGGCGGAAGTGCGGACACTGAGAACCAAATCGGTCAAGTGGGCGTAGAGCTTGGGATCTTCGCGTTCACTCAGCAGGCGGCCATAGTGACGCGCCAAAGTCTGCGTGGCTCGAAGACCCAGCGACCCTGCCTCCGTGGTCCAGGCGACGAGATCCGCGGCGGCGGCGTCGGAGAACCGGCCGACCGTCAACTCGATCGGACCGTCCTTGCTCAAGCGGGGATCACCCAACGCCTCGTGAACCGCATGACGAACCCAGATCCACCGCCGTTCGCAATCCCAGAGCAAAGCATCGACCGCCGCTTGCCGCACCACGGGAGAGGGATCGCGCAGACTGGTGGCCATTTCCTCAAGGATCAGACGCTGCTGAGTCCCTCCGAGGGCGAGCAGTGCCGCCGCACGGATTTCGGGGTGCGGGTCGGACTTCACCAACTCGAGTACCCGATCGGGTTGTCCGACCCGCCAGTCGCGTCGAAATTCGAGGGCCGCCAGCCCCGCAATACGCACTTGAGGCGCGGAGTGGCTCAGCAATGCCAACACGGGACCGGCTTCGTCTCGCGCGGCCTCCCGAAG
>JAOAAM010000564.1 GCA_026418875.1 Gemmataceae bacterium
CTCGGGTATCACGGAAGTTTCCAACGCTTTCGCCGGGGTCGGCCAGCCGTGCGTCTTGGTCTTCGACATTGAGAAAGGCGAACGGCGATTCCAGTTGAAGCCCAAAGAGCCATTCCAAGCGACGGCGTGGGGGAGCGTCTATCATCCGGACGGTTTCGTCATCGCCGCGGGGGGTGGCGGCGGGGGCAAACTCTGGTTCTGGGAGATGGAAAAAGGCGAGTGCGTCCACACCCTGAATCTTGCGGACAACGCTCGTGACTTGGACCTCTCGGCCGACGGTCGACGCCTCGTGATCCCGCTCTCCCAAGGCACGCTACAAATCGTCGATCTCGTTCCCGCCGCCTGAGTCGCGAGTCGGTTCCATCTCCAGCGCGGCGGAGTGCGATTCCTCCGCCGAAGATCGGTATAATGCGACCTGACCATACCGTTCGACCGTCGGGGTGAGTTCATGAGGCGCAACTCATATTGGCTGCTCGTCGCGCTGCTGCTAGCCGGAAGTGTGCATTTCGCCGTGGCCCAGGAATCAAAGCCAGATCGGCCAAAGGACTCGTCACCGACGGCGGGTGAAGGCGAAATTGATTTCGCGGCTGAGGCGGCGAAAGCGACCCATCCCGACGTGAAAAAGCTGTATCAAACGGCGGCACTGCGGGCCGACCGGGTGTTGTTGCGACGGACGAATGAGACCATTCTGGTCGACCTGATCGCGGATTACGTTGGCAACCGGCAGAACCAGCGACCTGTCCCGTACCGGCCCCTGACGCCGCAAGGGAAACCGGGAGTGGCCGAATACACCGCCGCGATCGGCGAGATCCTCAGCGCGGTTTCTTACGAGGAGCAGGTGCTCGCAGCGGTCAATGCCTTCCTGGTTGACATGACTCGTTTGCCTGCGGGCAACCCACGTTACTTGCCTCCCGTCGACGTTCTTACCGCCGCCGAGACGGTGCTGACCGCGACGATGGCGTTTCATGAGTGGCTGCGTCGATCCGAGAGGCGACGCGGAGATGGTTGGGACGCCATCCGGGGGCACCTTCGGGCCAGATTACTAGAGGTCCAGGCCGACTTGCTCCGTGCCCTGACAGTCTCATCGGACTCGGCGATGAACGAGAGGGCTGCCGAGTTGGCCCGCAAAATGGCGGACCTGTATCCCGATAGCCCGTTGGCCCACCGCGAGGTTCTGCTTTGGAAACTCGCCCAGGTTGGTAGCGACCTCAGCGTTTGGGATCAGCCGTTCATCGACGCGGCGGGCGAGTTGCGGCAGCTGCAAACCAAGTTCAACTCTGCCGACCCAAAAATCTTTGAACCGCTGCGGGATGCGTTGCGTCGGCGGGCAGCGGCCCATGTCGACGAAGCGAAACGGCTCGCCGTCACCGACGATGGCAAAGTTGCCGCCCAACGACAGGTCGAAATGGCCATCAAAATTTGGCCTGACCTGCCCGGTCTTCGAGAGTATCAGATTGCCTTGGCGCGGGAATTCCGCGTGTTGGTTGTGGCGGTCCGGCATTTGCCCGAACTCATCTCTCCGGCTCTAGCGGAGACCGACGTAGATCGTTGGGCTTGCGAGTTGGTTTTTGAAAGCCTCGTTCGGGCCGTCCCTGATCCGGAGATGGGGTATCGTTATCGTCCGGGCTTGGCCTTGCGGATGCCTCGGTTGATCTCGATGGGCCGTGAATTCGAGTTGCCGCGCGATGCCATGTGGATCGATCGCAGCGGCCGCACGGAGCGGCTTGATGCCAGCGATGTACGTGGGACGCTGGCGATGCTGCAAGACCGGCAGTTCAGTAAACTCCCCGTGGCCACCTTCACGGACTTGCTCACCGAGCCGAGCATCCAGGATGCCTTCCGCTTCCCGCTCCGCCTTGATCGGGGCACGGTGGATCCGCTGCGCCCCATGACCTTCAAAGTCTTGCCGGCGCGTCTGCTGGCCAGCCGACCGGATCGCTTGATCGACCGAGAGTTCGCACTGAATCCGGTCGGCAGCGGTCCGTTCATGTACCTGGGGCGGAAGACCGAGGATGGGCGCGAGTACGCCATCTTCCGGGCCAACCCCGCATTCAGCCAACGGACGGGTCGATTCGGCCGGCCGCGGATCCAGGAAATTCGCTTCACGGTGCGGCCCGAGGATCCCGCGAAGGACCTCCGCGAGGGCAAGATCGACTTGCTCTTGGATGTCCCAACGGCCGAGATGCTCCGCCTGCGTGAACCGAGCCTGGAATTGTCCACGGTGGTCACCGATCGAACGTTGTGGAGCCGCCGGATTTGGATGCTCGCCGTCAACCATCGCCGACCCCACTTGGGTATCGAGGGTCGGCCGCTACGCCGTGCCATCGCCTTTGCCATCAACCGAGAGGAAATCCTGCGTACCCTGTTCAAAGCGGGAACGCTGCACCACCGCCCGTTGAACGGTCCGTTTCCTCCGGATACTTGGGCTGTCCCGGAAACCTCACGCCGGCTCTATGACACCGAACGAGCCAACTTCGAGGCGAAGAACGTCAAATCGAGTCGGTTCACCCTCGTCTTCGCCGACGACCCGCTTTCGCTGCAAGCCTGCACGAGGATCAAGGAACAGGTTCAACTGGTCGGAATCACCCTGGAGTTGAAGCCCCTTCCACCCCGCGAATTTCATCGGACGGTGATGCTGGAGCATGATTACGACCTGGCCTATATGCCCTATGATTACCCGACGGAGTGGTATCCGCTGCACTACTTGTTCGATCTGGATGCGATGGATCGGGGCGAGCGGAACTTCCTTGGGTATCAACCGGACGCGAAAATCGGGCAACTCCTGACTCGGATCAACTCAACCCGCGACTTCGGCAAAATCCGCGAGGCGATGCATCTGCTGTACCAGACGTTCGACGATCAGATGCCGTTCATCCCCCTCTGGCATCTGGATTTCCATTTGATCCTGAGCCAGCGGCTCGAGACGGTTCCCACCAGCAGTGTCCTCGATCCGCTGACCATCTTCGAGGCCGCTGAAGAATGGCGCGTGAACCGATAGAATTCTGCCGAAGATCGGCGGGTCAACCGATCGGACTTTGCCGAAGAATGGCGCGTGAACCGGCAGACCTCAGCCGAAGGATCGCGTTTGAATCGGTCAGCTTGAGCCGAAGAATGGCGCGTGAACCGATAATCGGACCCCACCCTGGCAAAAACTGACCCGCTTTCGACTGGGTCCGCCTTGCTGGGGAGCGGTTTCGCCGGGTATAGTGGCGTTGGGGACGTTGCCGCGACACGCCGAGGGGTTTGCGGTTTGTTCCGACGCTCGCTTTGAAATCGAGAGAGCCTGTAGGAGCGGATATGTTGCCTCGTCGATTTGCAGCCTTGGGGCTTCTCATCGGACTGCTGGCTGCCAACCCAACGCTCGGACAGCGACTCGATAATAGTCGTTCCGTGGAGCCTGAGAAAAACGTCCAGGACCGAGACGACATCACCACGCTCCACTTCGATTTCAAAGACCCGCGAATGATCGAATTGGACGTTCCCGGCCGTGGTCGCCGCGTGGTTTGGTACATGCTCTACTGGGTGTCGAATTACTCGAAAGAGCCGTTCTACTTCTACCCAGAGTTCATTCTGCTGACCAACCGGAAGACCCTGCATCACGATGAGGTCATCCCCGAGGTCTTCGAGAAAATCCGTCGCATCGAGGATCCATCGGATCGGTTCAAGTTTCAGACCTCGGTCAGTATCACGAAGAAGCCCATCCCGGTGAGTACTCCGGACGCCTTGCCCCGCCGTGTCGCGGGGATCGCCATTTGGACCGACGTGCAGGAGAAAGCCCCGAACACCGCGAGTTTCCGGATTTTCGTCAATGGTTTGTCGAACGGCTGGTCGATCGACGACGAGGGCGGGATCAGCCGGAAAATCTTGATGTTGGAATTCGACCGGCGTGGTGATGGTTCGCGGATCGATTCGAGCGAAATCGTCTGGCGGAACGTGGCCAAATGGTTGTACCGGGATGCGTCATCGGCCGACGTTGACTTGCAGCCCCCGCAGTCGGTGCGGCCCGCAGGCAAGTAATCACAAATCCGAACTGGCTCCGGCACCGATCCGATCTGCCCCGCATTTCTTCTTGGCGTGGCTATTGCCGCATCGACCGTCACCATCGTATGATAACCGTCGAGACTACTTTTGGTGTGGGATGGCGTCATGGCCCATAAGAAAGGTCAAGGTTCGACTCGCAACGGCCGCGACTCGAACCCGAAGCATTTGGGTGTCAAACGCTTCGGTGGCGAGTTCGTCACCGCCGGGAGCATTCTGGTCCGCCAGCGTGGCACCAAGTACCACCCCGGCCGCGGCGTCAAACGCGCGAAAGACGACACACTCTTCGCTTTGGTCGCCGGTGTGGTCCGGTTCGATCAAGATGGCCGACGAGTGAATGTTGATCCGCTGCCGTCGCCAGCTTGAACCGGATCGGCGAGTCTTTTCGGTTTCCGAAAGTATCGAAGCAGCAACCGATTGAAATGCCCCGTTAGCTCAATTGGCAGAGCAGCTGACTCTTAATCAGCGGGTTCAAGGTTCGAGTCCTTGACGGGGCACCATTTCCTTATCCGACAAGCACTTAGGACCAACGACAGCTCCCGCTAGTGCGCAATCGGCAAGGGGTGGCGCTTGAGATTGCCCATCCTCCGTATTCAGCGTAGCTTGTCGGAACGTCGCTTTTTGCGCCGCTTTTGCGTCGCTTTTTGCGCCGCTTGTTTCGAGGGGGGAGCAGATCATCGTCTGGAGAGTGGCTGAGGGCTGGGGAGGGGCCAGCTGGCCGGCCGGTTCCCCTTTTTGTGAGTTGAAGCCGGGCCAGACGGCGGGCTCCTGCGTGCAGCCACGTCCCTCGACCACATGGGCACGCAGGAACTCACCGGTGACGGAGAAAGTCTGGCACTCCTCGTGGCGTTCAGGCGTCGGCCGAACCTCCGTTTAGAGTTTTATCACGAGTGGTTCCCGGCTTCTTCGGCCAATCCAACGCTTTCAGCGAACGCATGTCCTGGCCAAACTGGAAGGCCTTGCCGCCTACCTCGATCCACGGCTCGTTCGGCTGGCCCGGGACCGCCTCCGTCCGACCAACCAACTTACCAGCCTCATTGAACCAGATCGAAATTCGACGGCTCCACACAAGACAGCACCTCCGCCCTGCCTCCCGTGCATAACCCGCCGCCCACTTCTCGGCCTCTTCTTGCGTGGTGACTTCCGCCGGCAGACGAACGCTCCGGTAAATCACCGGCATCAACTTTTCCAGGAGGTATGGGGTGATCGGCTCATTCACCCACTTCAGCCACTTCTCGAAGAACTCTCGCCGATCCTGCTCAACCAGACGCTCGATGGTTTCGCCGTCAACCTCCAGAAAGATGGCGAGCTTCTGCAACAATTGCGGGTGGATGTTGCCCGAAAGCTCGAACTGCCTGATTTTGTTCCCGGTCTTGACTGGGTTTTTGAAGCCCATCAGGGCAGCGAGTTGTGCAGGGCGAAGTCCTCGCGCAAGGCGTTGCTGTTCGAAGTGGCGGGATAGATTCGTCGACATCGGCGACCTCCTGATGCCTGTCGGGAAATGGCAGGCAGGTCGCCTGCTCATCGCAGCAAAAGCTGCAACCACCTTACCGAGCAGGCTTCTCGGCAGGTTGGTGACTGGCAACGGCCAGTCGTCGGAATGAGCGTGGGCATGATGCCCAACTTAAAGACGCAGATCGGTTGTTTCTGGTTTGATTTCGATTCCTCGGCATTCCCCCTCTGCGGCGCTTCTGCGTTGACTCATGGTTTTTCGCTCAGCGGCACTCCCTCCTATTTTGGAAAGGCATCGCCGAGCGAGTTGGCTGGGGAATCCGCCTTTGCAAGTGTCGTTGTCGTATAAACGATCGCAAATCCTCTAGTCAATTCAATTTACGGCACATTTTGGCGACGAGCGGCGAATGCTCGAAATCCGCTGGTCGAAAGGCGACCCGCTGACGTAACCATCTTTACAGATGGGAGTAATCCATCGAACTGTTCAGCGTGAGAAGCTCTGCACAAAACGGGGGAAGTCGGGGCGAGAAGATTTGAACTTCCGACCTCACGGTCCCGAAC
>JAOAAM010000717.1 GCA_026418875.1 Gemmataceae bacterium
CTCGTGACTCTCCTCGGACGAACCCATCATCCCGGGCCCAACTATCCCGTCACTCTAGCCCGTACCTGATCCAATAAGAATGGTAACACCCCCAAGGTCATGACCAGCCAGCACACGGCAGCGCCCAGGAGGGCATGCGGCCATTGGAATTGCAGCAGCAGCCATAGCACCAAAAACCACACGACCGCATGAAACAGATTGAAGCCGACATTCGCCACCAATCGGCCTCGTCGATAGCTGATGATCTTTCCTAATTGGTCCTCCATGATGAAGCGGTCCCCTCCCTCTTCAAAATAGCGGATCGGTTGCGTGATCCCGCCGGCCTGACGCGGCGCGAAGGTCTTGCCGTCGGGTGATAGTTCGGCGTTGAAGCGGCGGCGCACGGGGGGCGATGATGGGTCATCGGACTTTTCTTCCACGATGATCGCCACCATCATCCCGCTTCGAGACCTGGCCCAAGGTTGCCCTCGTTCATCACGGAACTCGACACGTCCTCCCCCGAGGCGGCGTTTCTCGAAAACGATTTCCTGTTCGCCCTCCTCGTTGCGGCGGACGGAGATGAAGCGGTCGAATTCCTCCGAATGCTCATGGCTGAAGCGGAACAGCGTGTCGAGGGTGTTGGGTCGGCGAGCTTCGATGCCGAGCCAGACCAAGTACAGCAACGCCAAGGATCCTGCCGCGGCCGGGGCACGCCAGTACAAGTCCTCGACGGTCGTTTCGTAAAAGTAGCCCTGCGCCCAAGCGGTGCCGACCCACAACAGCACCACCAGCGCCAAGGCGGTCATGGCCGTCAGCAGCAACGCGGTCAACATGGAGAATCCTGACCGAATCGGTAGTTGGGGGAGTCGGCAGTTGTTGTAGAAGCCGACGGGAGAAAGGCGAACCGCTTCGACTTGCCGCGTTTGGATCGGACGTTATAGTCCGGCCTGCCTCTCGCCGTGCCCACGGACGGATGGTCCGAAGGATGGCAACGCGACGATGACGCCATGGATGTGGTTGATCGCCGGTTCGCTCGTGGCCGCCCCGCCCACGGCTGGTCGAATGATCCCACTGCGCGTCGAGCGGGGCCAGGAGTTCGTGTATTTTGCTAGCTACGAGCGGCGGGGCGAGAGGCCGACGGCGTATCAAACCTGCCAATTGGTCTCCCACGTCTTGATCCTGGACGTCGACGCAAGCGGCATTCAAGCAGCGTTCATGACCGAGCAGCGACTGCCTCGCGCCGCCGCAAGCGAGTCGGTGGGTTTGGTTCGTCTTGAACTGGGCCGCATCACGCCGTCGGGTCGGGTGGTCTGGGAGGCGAAAAGCCCAGGGGGCAGGCTACCCATCGACATGCCACCGACCCTGGAGTTCTACCCGTTCTTGGAATTGCCGACCGCCGAGTTGCAACCGGGCCAATCGTGGCGGATGGAGGATCCGGAGACCGGGCCGATGGAATGGCGTGCCTTGATCCTGGAGCGGCGGGAACGGGGTCGATGCCTGAAACTTCAGGGGGAGCAAGCCTCGCGGGACTGGTTGGAACCGGGGAAGTTCGTTTGGCGGCGGAAAGAGACGGTTTCGGTCTTACTGCACGAGGGCTTCGTCGATCATGCCGAGCGCGAACTAACGTGGCGCAGCGAATCGGGCGACGTGTATTCCTCGACGACGGTGATCGACTTGTACGCACCCCCGGCTCCGATTCCAGCCGGCGAGTTTCGGGCGCGGCTGGCGGACATCCGAGCGGCCCTCCAATTTTCGTCTCGGCTCCAAGAGTTGCTGAAGCCCCGCGGCGAACCGGACTATCGCGGCTACGACGATCTTCTGCGGGCCATCGATCGTCACACCGATCAAGGCTCGCCCTACGCTGCCGCCATTCGCTCGATCCGCAGGCAAGCCCAATTGGCCCGGGCGGGGGAACGGCCTCCGGAGCCGATCGTCGTTCGGGCCGAGCCGCCATCTGAGACGATCCCAGCTTCGACTCAAGCGGCGGCCGCACCCGTCCCCGCCGTCGAGGTTGCCGATCCAACAACCGGCGTGAAGGTCTCGTTTGCGGCCTACCGTGGCCGACCAGTGGTCGTTCTGTTCGTCCGGCCGAAATCACGCTTGCTCCCGTGGGTCTTGGAATATGCCAAGGCCGCTTCCCAAAGTTACGCTGGTAGGGTCCATGTTCTTGTCCTGATGGTCGAGGGCGATGCCGCCGATGCGGCTCGGCTTCGTGAGCAATATCAACTGAATTTTCCGATTTTGTCGGGCCGACGCTTGTTCGAGGCCCTCGGCGGGAAGCGGACGCCGTCGGTCTGGGTGCTTGATGAGAGCGGCCAAGTCCGCATGCAGGCACCCGGCTGGGGCGGAGAGTATCCGGACTTGATTCACAAGGAGGTGGTTGAGGCGTTGCGAAGGGAGTAAGCCGGGGGGGGTGATGGGTCGATTCTTCCGCTTCAACCGGCACAAACGGAGGGGCGCTCAGCGAATCGGGTCGTCCCGGGCGTGATGGACCGTTGCTCGGCGATTGGGTCCGGCGATAGTATCGATACGGAGAAGGAATCGCCGCCGATTTCGCCGTGGGAGCGACGGCCCATGATCGCCACGTATCCGATCCAGGCTCATACCCGGACCTGTGCCGCCACGGGCAAACCACTGCAACCCGGTGAAAAGGTCCACAGTGCCCTGGTCGATCAAGACGGTCATCTGATCCGCAAGGACTTTCGGATCGACGCCTGGACTGGCCCGCCGCCGGGGTGTGTGGCGCACTGGGTCAGCCGCGTCCCCGAACTTCCGCAAAAACGTCGATTGACTTTTGACGACGATTTGTTGATGGAGTGCTTTGAGCGACTGGCGGACGAGGTCGAACCCCAAAAGCTTCAGTTCCGCTATGTGCTAGCGCTGTGGCTATTGCGACGTCGGCGGTTGAAGTTCGATGACGTGCGGACCGAGCAGGGAGAGACCCGGCTCATCGTCTCCTGCCCCAAGTCCCGCGTCACCTTCGAAGTGATGGATCCCCAATTGTCCGAAGACGACATTCAACGCGTCCAGGACGAGGTGATTCGTGTGTTTGGTGGTGAATAGAGAACGGGCCATGACCACTTCCCGGCAGATCCGTTGGGCGCTCGGCCTTGCCGGTTGCCTCTTGCTTCAAGGCAGCGGCTGCCAGTGGTTCCGCAATAACATCCTTAACCCCGGTGATAAATCCACCGCCCTGAACGAGCGGCCCACCAAGGAAAGCCTCGCCGCCTACCTGAACCGCGAGTCGGCCCGCATCCAGTCCTTGCAGGTCAACAACCTGGCGATGGAGGCCAGCTTGGGCATGGGTTTGCGCTCCATCGGCCTGAATGGCACCTTGCAAGCGCAAAAGCCCCGCAATTTCCGCTTGGAGGGATACATCCCGGGCGCTCGGTCCGATGTCGTGGATGTCGGGTCCAATGACCGCGAATTCTGGTTCTGGGTGGGTGATGGTGGCCGTGGCGGCGAGACCCCGGCGCTGTATCACTGCTCCCATACAGATCTCCCCAAGGCGGTGTTGCCGCTGCCCATCTATCCCGAGTGGATCATGGAAGCACTCGGCATGGGGAGCGTCGATCCGCAAGCCGATCTCCGCATCGAATATGCCCGGGATGGTAAGACGTTCGATCTGATCGAGGCCACCCGCTCGCCTCAAGGGAAGCCAGTCTACAAAGTGACGACGTTCAATGCACGCACGGTCAGCGGGACCGAGCCGCAGGTCCGCTCTCGGAAATTGCTCGATGCCAACATGCGGTTGATCTGCCAAGCGGATATTGAGGAGATGCAGCAGACGCCCTCCGGCGTCGTCGTGCCGCGGCGCGTCACCCTGTTCTATCCCGGCGAGCGGAAACTGGATCAACTCACGTTGAAGTTGGTCATGGATACCGTGGCGGTCAACCTCCCCGTGGACCCCGCGATGGCGAGCATCTGGTTCACTCGCCCGCAAAAACCCGGGGTGCTGGCGCTCGACTTGGCGAAGCTCCAGCCGGCCAATACGACATTCCGCAATCCGCCTCCAACTCCAACGATCCGGGGCCGCAGCCGGTGAATTCAATCCAGTGACCGCCAGGTGCGGGGTAAAATCGGCAGTCCGCAGCCGCTTAGCCGCTTAGCCGCTTAGCCGCTTAGACGAATCCACTGCCTTCGGCCGCGAATTTCACTGAGTTGGCCGCATCGCCCGAGCCGAGACCCTCGGCTGCCGTCCGCTCAACTCCGCCGTAGCATACCCACCTTCTCGGCGTAGGGGAACAAGCCGCCCGCCGCGATAATCGGTGCCACTTCGCCGAGCGGTTTCAAGTCCCAGGTCTCGTTTGTTGTCAGGTTGATGAGTCGAGCCGCCTGGACGTCGATCCGCAACTGATCGCCGGTGCAAATCTGTTCGCACAACCGGTCGCCCGTTTCAAACGGAATCAGATACCCGCCATTCACCGCATTACGGAAGAAAATGCGGGCATAGAACTCGGCAACGACGGCCTCCACCCCGGCGGCGGCCAAGGCGATCGGTGCATGTTCCCGCGACGAGCCGCAGCCGAAGTTTCGCCCCGCGACGACGATCCGGTACGGCGAATGGAACTCGTCGCTGCCGTCGTGGAACGGGATATGTCCCTTGGGCAAGCCCCCTTGCGCCACCGGGACGCCGCTGAGGGCATACTTGCCGAACATCCGGTATTCATCGGGGATCGCCGGGTTCAGCGTCAGGTATTGGGCCGGGATGATCTGATCCGTGTCGATGTTGTCGCCCAATACGTATGCTTTCCCCTCGATGATCTCGCGCATCTTACCAATTCTCGTTGGGTCATTGAATCGTGGAATCGAGGCACCGCGTGGCGGGCGGGGTTGTCCTTCGCCCTGCCCTTGGGTGCCTCGAGACTGGAGCTTCGCTCAACGACGGCAAGCAGGATGTTTCAGCGAGACCCACGCGCCACCCTGCCGGCTGCTCTCGACGCATTTTTCGATGAAGTTCATACCGTCGACGCCATCGTAGACGTTGGGGTAGACGGTATCCCGGGTCTCAAACTTCTCGCCAGCGGCCCGACGGCACATCGCTTCGTAGGCCGCTGTGTAGATGTTGGCGAACGCTTCCAGATAGCCCTCCGGATGCCCCGAGGGAATGCGGGTCGCCTTGGCCGCCGCCTCGGACAGGTAGGGACCGCCGGCACGGGTGTAAACCTTGTGCGGTTCGCCGTTCTTCCGCACGAACATCTTGTTCGGTTCTTCCTGATGCCACTCCAGAGATGCTTTGGTTCCGTCGATCTCGATGAAGATGTCATTCTCACGTCCATGCGAGATTTGCGAGGCCGTGACGGTTCCCAAGGCACCATTTTCAAAGCGGATCATGGCTGTCCCATAGTCGTCCAATTGCCGGCCCGGCTCGAAAATCTTCAGTTGGCAACACACTTGGTCCGGGATCAGGCCGGTGATGTAGCGGCTGAGGTTGTAGGCGTGCGTCCCGATGTCGCCGAAGCACCCCGCGGCACCCGATTGTTTCGGGTCGGTGCGCCAACTGGCTTGCTTCTGTCCGCCGGTCTCCAGTCGGCTTCGCAGCCAACCCTGAATGTAGAACGCACGGATCGCCTGAATCTCGCCCAACTCGCCGGAAAGCACCATCTCCCGCGCCTGGCGCACCAGCGGATGCCCGGTGTAATTGTGCGTCAGGGCGAAGACCACCCTGGTTCGCTCGACGAGACCGACGAGTTCCTCCGCCTGTTTCAAGGTGAAGGTCATCGGTTTATCGCACATCACGTTGAAACCGGCCTCGATGAACGCCTTGGCGATGTCGAAATGCGTGTGGTTGGGCGTGGCGATGGAGACGAAGTCGATTTTGTCGTCGCGTCGAGACTCGGCGGCGACCATCTCTTGGTACGACCCATAGGCACGCTCTGGCGGGATGTCGTAATCGGGTGCCGAGGCCTTGGAGCGAGCCGGGTCGCTGGATAAAGCTCCGGCCACGAGGACGGCCTTGTTGTCCATGACTGCCGCCGTGGCATGCACCCGGCCGATGAACGCGCCCTGCCCGCCGCCGATCAGTCCCATGCGCAGTTTGCGATTGAGAGGGGGATTGGTCGCCATCGATGAGGCTCCGCAAATGATGGTGGAAACTTCGACGATGTAATGCCGACAAGATACCGCTTGAGTCGCCGGTCTTCCAGAGGCGCGTCAGCTCAGCCCGCGACCCTTGCCGGCAAAACAGGCCAATCCGTTGGAGTTGGCCCGACACTCGCTGGGGCCGGTCAACCCGTGAACTTGGGAGTATTTCCAATCCAGCCCGCGTCGGGTATCATGCGACCAAGTGCGAATGACGGCACCCTGACAAATCCTCCTTGGGAGAATCACGCCATGCGCTTCCGATTGGATCGCGTTCACGTTTGGGCAGGCGAAGTCGAGGATCGGGCGGGCGGAGTGGCGAGCAAGCTGGCCGTGTTGGCCGAGGCCGGGGCCAACCTGGCTTTTGTCTTTACGCAACGTCGGCCGGACAAGCCGGGCTATGGCATGCTCTATGTCGCGCCCTTAACTTCATCGGAGCAAGTCAAAGCGGCGAAGAGCATTGGCTTGCACGAGGTGCATGAGCCGATCGTCATCCGGGTCGAGGGGGACAACGAGGCAGGGCTGGCGCACAAGTTGACTCGGGCTTGGGCCACCGCGGGCATCAGCTTCCATGAGTTGACGATGGTGGTGATGAACGGCAAGTTCGTTGGTTATGCCGCCTTCGACACCTGTCTCTTATACACATCT
>JAOAAM010000738.1 GCA_026418875.1 Gemmataceae bacterium
TTCGTTCCACGGTTCGTGACGGTCAGGGTGTAACGCACTTTGTCACCCACGCGGATGGGGTCATTCGACTCGCGTACTTCCAACTGCAAGGCGGCTGCTCCGAGGAATTCGGTCACCGCCTCGGCCGTCTGCTTCGGACCGCTCCAAAGCAGGTGAGCGAAGCTGGGGATCGTCGCGGCGGTGTCGCTTTGCAACCACACCGAGTACGTTCGTCGGTCTTTAGGCAGCAACCGCGGGATCGCCCATTGCAGGCGGTCGCCGAACGTTTGCGCACCGGGGGTCGCTCGGACGACTTTAACGTTTTTCTGCAAGACAAACACCAACGAGACGTTGTCCAGCGGAACCGTCCCGTTGTACTCAACTTGAATGTCGTACTGGGCCGGGTAATTCAAGTAGACTTGCTTGGGTCCCGTCATGCGAATCGTCAATGGCGACGGTCCCACGTCGATTGACCAACTCGCTTGGGCGTTGGCCCCCCGCTCGGCGGCAGCCACCACCTGACTCTGCAATCGCCCGCGCCTCTGCGTGCGGACAACATAGTTGAACTCCCGCGTCTGCTTCGGTGCCAACGTGGGGATTCGCTGCACGAACTCGTTTCCCTTGGGTTGGCCATTCTCCACCAAGATCAGACCATCCCCTAGGACATCGCGGACTTCGACGTTGACCAGATCGACGACCCCGGTGTTCTCGACCACGAGTCGGCAATTGACATCCTGGTTTTCCAAAGCGAACTGCGGTGAGTTTTTGCGAACAGCGAGTTGCGGCCGATGCAGCGTTGTCCGGACTTTCTGCCCGTGCTCAAAATACACCCGGGCGACGAGGTCGATCTCGGCCAGGCCGTCTTGCGTGGGCCGAGCCGATACTTTGATGACCCGGCGGTCCCCGGGCTTCATCGTCCCCAGTCGCCAGGCCAGAAACTTGGGGCTTTCCTCGTCCGGCGTCGCGGGATCGACAGCGAACAATTGCACCCCCGGCGGTTTCGTCGCCGTCACTCGGACATGGTGGCCCTCGGCTTGGGACCGATTCTCGACAATGATCTTGTACTCGACGTCGGCCCCTGCGCTAGCCCCCGCCGGGGCCGAGACGTGAATCGAGATCGCCGGCGTGGGCGGGTCATTGTTGACGATGGGCGACGGTGTCACTCCCGGGGCGATGGGGCCAACTCCGGCTCCCGGACGTACCGCTTGGGGCTGATCGGCAGAGCGATCCCGCGGGGCAAGGTCCGGCTCGGGTGTCTCGGGGACACGAGTTGGCGGGATGTTGGGCGAAGGGCTTTGCGGCCACACCGCACCGACGTCAAGCAGCATCAGCGATGACGCAATGAACGACACGATCCGAGTCATCCCCGTGACTCCCATCGGGCTAGATCCAAGTTCGTAGCGGTCATGATCCGCACCGACCGCTCCCGGGGCTGAGGTGGTGGGCAAAGGCACACCGGGCGTTGGTCCGTTACGGCGTCGCGCATTAGCCCCCGCCGGGGGAGGAATCGTCGCACGGCTCGTAGCGGCCGGCGAATTGGCGTAACACTTCTTCAGGCCCCAGGTTCAAGATGGTGCGGCCTGTTGCCTGCCAACCTCCGCGCCAGACGAACAACGCCCAGCCGCAACGAAGATTCCCGACGGCCGGCAGTCCCTCCATGTCACTGCCGGGGATGGCCTCGAAGGCGATCGTCACTGCCCGGAGAGCCAACCACTCGCTGGTGCGACGGTCGCGGAGAAACAATCGATCATCACCGAATTCGACCGACTTCCAACGAAGCCCCCGAGGCTTGCCGGAAGCCGCCGCCAACTCGAAGAACGAGCGTTCCAGATCGGCTCGGCATGCCTCGAAACCCGCACGAACTGTCGGCCCGTCGGGCATGCGTCGTCGTCGTCGTCGCCGTCGCCGCCACCACACCCCCGCTGCGAGCACGATGATCGACGCCGCCACCACGGCAATCACGAAAAGCCACCCCATGCCCAATTTCTTACAGCGCCGGACGAGCTGGGCATCCGGCGGCAGTCGAGATATAATCTCCGTTTTGAAGGTTCACGAACAACGGTTGGAAGTTCGACAATGGTTGAACGCAAGAAAGAACTACGTCGGCGGTATCACCGCAAAATGAAAATGCGGAAGTTGAAGGCCAAGTTGGTCGCGGCGACCAACGACGCCGATCGGCAACGCATCCTCGCCAAGATCAAGCGGTTGAGTCCCGATTGGGATCCGAACATCGTCCTGTCGCAATTGAACCCCTGATTCTCCTTGGACCGTTGGAGGGCTTGGGCACGATGATGCATGCGTCCAACGCCCTGCGGATCTGCTGGCTGACGATCCTCGGCGCTTTGGCAGGGCACCTGCCGGTGCGAGCCGGCGTGTATTACTCCGGCGAGACGTTCGCCGAACTGCCGTCGCAGTGGCGCGGCTTTCTGGTCGATCAGCGGCAACTTCGGGTTTTGGCTGGCCGCCCCCCTGCCGGCTTACCTGACTCTCCTCTGCGTGCCGAATACGAGCGGGAGTGGGGCCGGCTCCGAGCAAACCCCTCGCTGTCCGCCGACGAAGCCGCCGACTTGGGAGCCTTGTGCCTGCGCTTAGGCAAATTCGAGCAAGCGCTCGACGTGCTCCGACCGGCTCAACGGCAGCATCCGACCCACTTCCGCATCGCGGCGAATTTAGGAACGGCTTGGCACTTGCACGGCGAGCTTGATCGAGCAGTCGACGCCCTGAAAGTCGCCGTGCGACTGGCACCCGAGTCGGATCGGCCTTACGAGCAACTGCACTTGAGGTTGGTCGAAGGTCGCCGCCGGGCTGGATCAGGGATTCGGCTGGACGACCTGTTCGGCGTCCGTTACGGCGACCACGTGGGAACCATGCCGGACGAAGAGCGGCAGAAGCTCCCCGCGGATGCCGTGGCGATGACTCAACGGCTCGCATTAAGCCTGCCTGCGGACGGGTTGCTTCTCTGGCAGCTTGGAGAATTGGCGAATGCCCACGGCGACATCGCCTCCGCAGCCGCCATTCTCGAGGGATGCGTTAGCGAATTCGGGCTGAATTCGCCCGAGCTTCGCCGTCGGCGTCAGCAGCTTCGCGAAGCTGCGGACAGGTTGGGGCCGCCGCGCCGTGGCGACTCGACGCTTCATGAAGAGCATACGGGCTTTCGCTTCCGCTCGACACGCCCCTTAGCACGAAAACTCGACGTGTCGCAATTGCCCCAGCCGAGAGCCGATCGCCCCACCCCCCTGCCTTGGACTGTCTTGGCTGAGACCAAGCTCGATGCCTTCGCCAAACCGACTTTCCTGGAGTACCTGAAGCAACTGGATGGAAAAAGCGTCAGCCTGACGGGTTTCATGGTCCCTTTGAGCGAACAATACGAGGTGGGCCATTTCCTCCTCCTCGAGTACCCGATTGGCTGTTGGTTTTGTGAAGTTCCCCCGCCGACGGCGTTGCTTTTGGTCGAGCTGCCCGAAGGAAAATCCGAATCGATCCGCCGGGGCTTGATCAAAGTCACCGGACGCCTCAAACTAAATGCGACGGACCCCGAAGACTTCCTCTACTCGGTGCAAGACGCCGTCGTGAGCGAAGTCGATTAAAAACGCACGCCAACACCCGCGCGGCCCGAAGCGATCTTCCGCGACATCCCGGGTTTCCTCGAAGATTCTGCCATGAGAGCGATTCTCTGCCTGACTGTGTTATCCTCCATCTCCCAAGGGCTGGCCGCGGAACCGAAGACCGTGGATTACACCCGCGACATCAAGCCGCTGTTCGCGGATCGGTGTTACGCCTGCCATGGCCCGGACGCAGCCCAGCGAAAGGCCAAGCTGCGGTTGGACGTTCGAGACGAAGCCGTGCGCGAGGCAATTCGACCGGGGAACGCCGACGAAAGCGCACTGGTTCGCCGCATCACCAGTCCGCACGACGATGAGGTGATGCCCCCGCCTCAGAGTAAGAAGGCCCGATTCACGCCAGCCGAGGTCGAAACGATTCGTCGTTGGATCAACGAAGGGGCACCATTTGAACAGCATTGGGCTTATGTGAAACCGGTTCGCCCTCCCGTTCCAACGACCGGCGGGGGTTTCGGCGGG